>JBGQJX010000010.1:0-24511 GCA_041499255.1 Ktedonobacteraceae bacterium
CTCTCCCTTGATCGTGTGTCCCTCAATACGCTGCATGGGCGCGTGATCTGTCGTCTGATTTTGGGCAAACGCCAGCATGATATGCTCGTTGACCCCGAATGGCAGGTTGGCGGCGCTGATTTGATCTACCGACGCGGTGTCTATTACCTGAATGTCACGCAGCACAAAGATGCCCCCTCTGAAATTGAGACCTCTGAGACACTTGGCGTTGACCTGGGCATTGTGAACCTGGCGACTGACTCTACAGGTGCGTTCTTCACGGGCGCGCAAGTGAAAGCGATACGCAATCGTTATCACCAACGCCGTCAGGCGCTTCAGAAAGTGGGAACGCGTTCGGCAAAGCGCCGGCTGAAGAAGATGAGTGGACGCGAAAAGCGTTTCCAGAAAGACACCAATCAGAGCATTAGCAAAGTCCTCGTACAAAAGGCTGTTCGTACTCGCAAGGCACTCGCTCTGGAAGACCTGACAGGCATTCGTGAGCGAGTCACGGTTCGTCGAGAAAACCGCTACGAACGGCATTCGTGGGCGTTCTACCAACTGCGCACCTTTATCAGCTACAAAGCAGCTTGGGCTGGCGTGCAGGTCAAGTTCGTTGATCCACGCAATACCAGCCGGACGTGTAGCCAGTGCGGACATTGCGAAAAGGCTAATCGTCAATTCCAAGCCTCCTTTCTCTGTAAGCAGTGCGGTTTCTGCGTGCATGCCGACGTAAACGCGGCGATGAATATCTCACGGGCCGAAGTCAAGCGGCCTATGGTAGTGACTGGCAACAGTTAGTTACAAGCCCCTAGCTTCAGCTATGGGACGCTTGACACCTCATAATCCAATCGCAAAAATCCCCTTATCCCCCAGCGACGCCTGGTAAAGCACACCCTGCGCCACCACTGGCGCCGCTCGCAGTTCACCCAGACTCCAGGCCAATATTCGCCTTCCATCCCTGGCTGCCAGCAAAACGCAATCTCCCCGCTGCGTACCAACAACAACCCAATCTTGCCCCGCTCTCATTATCACGACAGGAGCAGCAGTTATAGCGCTCCCCAATGCCGCCCGCCAGTCAAGCCGGCCTGTCCTGGCATCCAGCGCGTAAAAAGAGCCATCGAATCCCCCCAGAAAGAGCATGCCATCTCGCAAAGAAAGGGCAGGAGATGACTCAGTTCCACTTCCCATGTGAAAATCCCAGCGTAATCTCCCGCTTCGGCTATCAAGTGCCACAACGCGCCCAGACCACGTAACGACATAGACAAGGCCCAGCGTTTCATCCAGCATTGGCCCACCGGTCATTCGCTCGTGCAACGACACCTCCCACACTTTCCGGCCCGTTCGCAGGTTGAGCGCATTAAATTCATTCGCCGCCCCCAGCGCTACATAAACCAGGCCATCCGCGACAACCGGTACTGTATTCGTCGGCCAGAATTCTGCCAGCGCATCCTCTGAATGAAATTCCCAATATTCCTCGCCCGTCAGCGCATCCAAACAAAAGAGCGAATTAGCGCCGCTTGCCACCAGAAGAACGCGACCCACAACAACTGGCGCGGCTCGCACCAACCCCACTGTATCAAAGCGCCAGCGCTCTCGCCCATTATCTGCCTCCACTGCTGCAACATAATGCCCCGCGCGAGCGAGATAAACCATGCCATGTGCCAGCGCCAGGCCATTCGACGTCAGTTCACCCCCCACTGGCATACTCCACAACTCTTCCCCGTCCTCTACCCTCAACACGTGCAAATACCCATCCGCTGCGAGCAGGTAGACACGCTTACCAGCAATAACCGGCGCGCTCAACAGCGGAATACTTAGCGAATGAAACCACAGAGGAGCAGGTACCTTGCCGGTACAACACGCTGGCAACAAGACAGATCGTGTCGCGGCAGCATCGCCTCCCGCCAATGTCCAATCCCCGCTATCGAACAGTAAATCATCTCTGGACGGCAAAGGAGCATCATGAAAATGTATCTGCGAATGTGCCAGTACCGGTTCACCCCCCGCCAGAACTCGCGTCGGTGCCACCTGCACACCAACCGGCGCTTGACTGAATGAACCAGTGCTACAAGCCGAAAATACAACCATATATAGTGATAAAACCATCATAATCCGTAGGGGCGGGAGAGGTGTGGTCGTGGGGAGGGGACGCTTGCGTCGCCCACGCCCCACCCTCAATTTCTCACGCAAATGCATACATCATCCCGCTGAGACTTCCTATATAAATATGACCATACGCCAACGCCGCCGTACTCCGTACTTCCCCCGTCGTATACCTCCAGGCAGGTCGTCCGCTTCGCGTATCAAGGGCATAAAAAATACCATCGCCGGAACCAACATAAACCAGGCCAGCCGCTACCACCGGCGTCGCCAGCACCTGCGCGCCAGTGGCATATTTCCAGACCAGTTTGCCCTTCATTGCGTCAATGCACAGTACAGAGCCACGATAATCTCCAACGTAAATCTTGCCATCAGCCAGCGCCATACTCCCTCCCACTCCATCAACCACGCTCTGATTCTGCATCGTATTAAGCGAGTACGACCACCTCAGTTGCCCATTGTTACGATTGAGCGCAAAAATAGTGCCGTGCCACGTAGCCACATACACGTTTTCACCTTCAACCAGCGCCGTACTCGTAATGCGGTCGTTTGTATCAAAAAACCAGCGTATATGACCATCCGTCAAATTAAGCGCCCAGAACTGTGTTCCCGTCCCCAGGCCAACATAAACCATATCTCCCAGTACAGACGGCGAACCGCTCGACGGCCACCCTTCAACGCCATGATGAAACTGCCACACCTGCCGTCCATTCGTCGCATTAAGCGCCCATAATGTGCTGCGTGCCGCCACCAGTACCCTCTCGCCAGAAACAAGCGGGGGAGCCTGTATCTTCTCATGCGTTTCAAACACCCAGTAAACCTGCCCGGTGTAAGCGTCGAGCGCCTCTAAAGCGCTGCTGTGGACAGACACAAAAACAACCTGTCCCTCCAACGCTGGCGTAGCATCCGTCAAATAGTCTCCCAGCGGAGCACGCCAGACCACCGCGCCGCTATCCTGTCTCACTGCGTACAAATTGCCATCAGTGCTGGAAATGAACAACATGCCCAACCCGGCTACCGCCGATGAGAAAACCGGGCCAACCTTCTTCGACCACAGGAGACGCCCCTGCACAGTATGATGATTCACCACCTGACCTACAAAATTCGTATGTCCCGGATCGTAACCAAATATCGGCCAGCTATCCAGGTACGAACCTCTTAAAAGCCTCGCATCGATCACCTTGTTAGGATTGCCATTCGTAGCCACGTTCGTATGCCCTGGTGGAGTAGAACTACAAGCTGTGAGGACCATTGCCCCACAGCATATCAGCAAAAGCACTCTCCGCAATTGCTTCACCTTTCACAAAAAACACCTGTCTGCTCCCAATAAACGCAGTCGCTACAGTAAATTCTGCATGTAGCCCCAAAATACTCCAATCAATCGCCGGATGCTCGTTTAATTGAAATGCGAGAGGGAATTATGACTGAAGCACATGGTCAACCCACTCAAATTTGAGCCCTCTCGTTGCCAGTCTTAAACCAGTACAAAACTACACACTGGAGAGGAAATACATTAATGGCGTTATCCCTTTTACACCGTAAAGCGTATGTCGTCATACTCATAGCCACCTTAGCAGTTACCTTTTTAACTGCGTGCAGCGCGAATACTACTACCGGCGCCAGTACCAGTACCGCTACCAACACGCCCGGCACAGCCAACACATCATCAACCCCAACGCAGCCAGTCATTCCGCCGGCAACAGCTACTGCATCGACCATCCTCAAAAGCATGAGTATTATTGGTCAACCAACAGCAAAAATGCTCTCAGGAACAACCTTTGAAGTCGACGGAACAGTAAAAAATGGCGACGACAAGCAGCACGACATCTTTATTCAGGCCACGCTGCTAGAAGCTACAGGGTCAAAAATCGCCACAACCTCTATTCACAATGTCGACAATGTCGCCGCGGGCGCAACACAAACATTCACCATCCAGGGAACAACAACCCAACCAACCTGGGCAAAAATCGAAATAACCATCATCAAAGTATCCGAAAACATCGGCGGCTCAGGCTCCGATTAACCAACCATCGCGCTAAAAACTAAACGTGTATTGTGGAATGGGCCTCAACGTATTTGTAGGGGCGACCCTTGGGTCGCCCTATGGGTGGGGGCGGGCGGGGACCGTCGCCCTATCATCCGATGCACTGGTCCCCGGCACCTTCGCCCCAATAATTAAAGGAGGAGAAGCTTGCAAGATACCATCATTCGCTGGTTTCGCCAACATCGCTACTCTATAGCAGCGACAACCGCCGTCACAATCTTACTTATTTCATCAATCGTCATTATCCCCCGCGGTATTTCCCTTTACGCACTTTCAGCATCATCTGGGTCCAGTGGTCCCAATTCTCATTATGTTCCTTCCAGCGCTTTCGGCGATACCGATGACCTGCCGAACGGCTCCATCAAAGCCAAAAGAGTCGGCCTCGCGGCGGGAAGCGCCTCTATTTCTGGCGTAGTCACCGACGCCGGCTCAGGCAGCCCCGTCGCCAATGCCCAGGTTGGTATCAGCGCCGGTCAAGTCGGATCGACCGCGCAGTATACCACCACTACCAGCAATGGCAGCTACAGCTTTAGCGGCATCGCCTCTGGTGCCTACAACCTCTCGGCCTGGCGTTACACCATCAACGGCGCACAGCCAATGTACAAAGATAGCCAGAAGTTCGGAGTCAATGTCAGTAGTAGTCAAACCCTCAATTTCAGCCTGGCGCCCATTCCCGTCCCCGGCTCCCGCACCATTCCCGCGGGTCGGGCAAAAAACTTAATCATCGCTGACTACGACGAAACATATCACGAATCCTGGTTCACCGATGCCCAATCCATGATGAATAATTCGCCTGCAACCCATCAGTTAGCTCAACTAGGAGTAATGGCAACGGAAACATGGACGCAATCTGGCTGGTCTCCCATCGACCACTACCAGATCGCCGTCGGCTCCTATCCGGCCTGGCGCACCCCTGACGCGCCAGGAAAAGTCTGGGGCCAGCCCGACGGACTCGACACCAACATCTGGTATGGTGGCACAGAACAGTTCGGCCAGCAATCCATTTTCGATGTCGCCAAAAGCTATGGCATGAATACCGCCGTCATCGGCGGCAACGACTATCCCACCGGCCACATTACCAACGGCAATGTCGATCAGATCACGCTCGGTAAAAACATCAATGGCGTACCCACACAATGGGTAACAGAAGTCGAGAACTTTATCACAGCCCACGCCTCCAACCCCAACGGCTTTCTGATCTACATGCCCATCACTGAAGCGGAAGGCCGCTCTGTCGAGAGTACCAGCCCCGACGATTCGAGTTCAAAAGGACTGTATCAACAGGCTAGCAGTTGGGACGATCAAGCCTTTGGCCAGCTACAGACCTGGCTCCAGCAAAACAACTACACCAGCAATACAGACATCTCTATTACTTCGGATGAGGCCCAGAACGACCACACCAGCTTTGACAATTTCTACGGTCTGGGTAGCACAGGACAGGGTACTTCTCGGCACATACCTTTTGTTCTGTCAGGACCTGGTATTGTCAGTGGACAGACATACGGACAGACAATGGGCATCGATGACATGAGCACAAACTACATGTACTCGCTCGGTCTGCCTGCGCCAGCCGATAGTCGTGGACATGTGATCTCCAGCTTCTTCTCTGGTAGTACCACCACTCCCTCGCCTACCGCTACCAACACACCCAATTCATCACCGACGGTCACTAATACACCTCATCCATCACCAACGGCTACCAACACGCCAAATCCATCACCAACGGCTACCAATACGCCCACAGCTACATCAACCCCCCAGGGGTCGAACCTGCTTCAGGACAGTAGCTTCGAGGTCACCAACAGGGCATGGGTGTACGGCGGTACCAGTCATCCGAAGCGTTCTACAACCCAGGCGCACAGCGGAAAATACTCAATAAGGTTGGGTACCAACAGCGGTCAACTGGGTGACTCAACTGCGTATCAGCTAATCACCATCCCCAGCGGCGCCAGGTCTGCCAACCTGACCTTCTACTACTGGCCCGCCAGCAACGACTCCAGCACCTATGCCTGGCAAGAAGCTGACATTGTCGACAGCAGCGGAAACATCATACAACAGCTTTTCAGGAACACAACCAATGACCAGGCCTGGCTTCAGATGAACTTCGACCTCTCATCCTATGCAGGTCAAACCATCGGCATCCAGTTCCTGGATCACGAAAACTCCGGCGGAAGCCCCTTCTACAACTACATGTATGTAGATGACGTCTCGCTGAACGTGAGTTAAATAACGTTTTACAAACACGAGTGATCCCTGACATTGATACTGCTGGCAGTATCAATGTCAGGGATCACTCATTTTTTCATCTCTACCTGGCAATCGGCTCTAGCTCTCTTCTCTGTTCATACTCAGTAGCCTTGCCCCTCAAACCTTCCAGAGAAAACATCTCAATAAGGAAGAAGGTCAGACCCGCCCCAAAAATTGCAGATCCAACAGTAATCAGCGTGGTTCGCATAAATGTGTCATCAACATACACAAATCGTGCCAGAATCACGAAGACCGCAAAGATTACGGCAAGTCCTACGAAAACCGCAGCCGCTGAGACTACTCTCGCAGTCAGCTTTGACATTTGTGACTCCTTTCCGAACATGGTAAACCCCCCAGAACAAGTTGAACAGCTTCGCATAAACCAACATTCGCACCCACTAACCATGCTCTTTCTCCCATCCTAAAGAATCATGGCCCAACCATATTACACATATGTCACAAAACCCGCCCCCCACATCAGAAAAGCATCACAAATCTAAGCAGCCGCAATCCCCTTAATAACATACACCAGCGTCTCCATATCCCCCACCAGAAACGTCTCCTTCACATTCACTGGCCGCACCTCACCCTGTCTATTTACCCAGACCGTTGTATATCCAAGCTCGGTGGCCGGCACAACATCGTATTTAAACCCAAAACCAGCGTGCCATATCTCCGAAATCGGCAACCCCAGCCGCTCACGTGCCAGGTGAAACCCTTTATGGCTCGGCTTGTACGCTCCCGCCTGCTGCGCTGTAATAATCTCATCAAACTTCACGCCGATTGTCTTCTCCGTCTCCCGGATAATATCATCATCCGTGTTGGTAATCAGCACCACCTTCAAGAACTTCTGCAACTCGACAATTGCATCCCTCGTATCTGGAAAGGGTTTCCACCGGCCCATCGCATTCGCGAACTCCTCGACGTCAGATTCCGCGTAAGACAATTGAAAGTGATCAAAGGCCAGCTTCATCGATTCACGCAGCACTTGCCTATAGGGATGATAAGGCCCCTGTATATACTCAAACTGCACCCCTTCCCAGTAATGCTGCAACGCCCGCGCATCTACTCCCGCAATACCATGCTCCGCCAATTTCTGCGCGAAATACCGCTCGATCTCAGCTTCCCAATCAATCAGTGTCCCATAACAATCAAAAGTAATCGCTTTCGGTAGTGTATGCATTCTCTCTCTCCTTTATACCCTTGTCCTCACAACCCCAACCCCCCAGAAGCCGCACCCAAAAGCGCGCACCTGGGATTGAGAATAACATTGATCGGAATATCTTCCAAAAGCCTCACAAAACGCCCCTTGCTATGGAAAGCCTGCATAAAATTCTCACTCTCCAGAAAAGTCAGAATTCGCGGCGGAATACCCCCGCCCAGGTAAATACCCCCGGTCGCCATCACTTTAAGAGCCAGGTTCCCAACTTCCGCGCCCAAAATGGCCACGAATGCATTCAATGTAGCAACACACAAATCCGACGACCTATCCAGCGCGGCATTGACAATGACAGGAGTAAAATCCGTGACTTTCGCCAGGCTTTCGGACAACCAGCGTGGTTCCTCGGCGATGCCGCTATCTCTCAAATACGCGTAAATATTCGGAATACCCTTCCCTGAGCAGACACGCTCATAGCTCACGTGATCGTATTGCTTGAGCAAATAGCGCAATAATCCGATCTCTTGCTCGTCGGTGGGCGCAAAATCGCAATGACCTCCCTCCGAATTGTGAGCGTGATAGTGCGACGAATCATCCCACGTCAGGAACGCCTCCCCCAGGCCCGTTCCAGGCGCAATGACAGCAATATTCCCATGAGCAACAGGCTGTCCCTTACTCAAAGTATGCAGTTCAGAAGGTTCCAGCAAAGGGATCGAGCGAGCAATAGCCTCAAGATCGTTCATTAATAGCACCGACGAGAGCTTCAAGGACTCGGCCAGTTGCTGCTCGCTCATATTCCACGGCAAATTCGTAATTGTGGCTCGACCGGCAACCACAGGACCCGCCACGCCAAAACTGGCCCGGTCAACGGAGAAATCAGCTTGAGAAAGGAACGTGTGTACCAGCGCCTCCAGGCTAGCATACAGCGCGCTGGGATATGTTGCCTCGACCAGCGGCTTGCGCAAGCCCGCCTCGGCTGAATAAATAGCCAGGTTCGTCTTCGTCCCACCAATATCTCCCGCAAGTAGCATGAATTCGCTCTCCTTTGTCATAAAAAAATTCGTGACATTACCCCTGTATTGGTGTATAATAGCGTGCTTAGAAACATAGCACCAAATCAGGACTATATCCAGCAGTATAAACCATTCATGCTCGGAGAGGCAAAACAATGACCACTACGACGACAAATATTACACACGGCAAATATCATATCTGGACCGTCGGTTGCCAGATGAACCAGGCCGATTCTCAACGTATCCAGGCCATCCTCGATGACCTCGGCTGGGAAGAAACCGCTATGGATCAGGCTAACCTCGTGATCCTCAACACCTGCAGCGTGCGTAAAGCGCCCGAAGAAAAAGCTCACAACCAGCTTGCGCAGTTGAAACAGGCCAAATCAAAGCGTAGTGACCTCCTGGTAGCATTGATGGGCTGCATGATTGGTAACCAGAAGACTATTGACGAATTAAGCAACCGCTATCCACATATTGACCTGTTCATGAAAGTAGAACAGGCGGACAT
The DNA here is from genome assembly GCA_041499255.1 of Ktedonobacteraceae bacterium. Lineage (GTDB taxonomy): Bacteria > Chloroflexota > Ktedonobacteria > Ktedonobacterales > Ktedonobacteraceae > UBA11361. The sequence continues at coordinate 9,051 of JBGQJX010000010.1, forward strand.
TCTGCCCCACTTTCTCGAAGAGCGTTGGACCCCCATCTCAGGCGCAGGCTGTCTCGATATCGAATATATGCCCAATTACGACGATACCATCACTGGTGATAACTTGCTCACTACTACTGAACCAATCTTGCCTACCTTTGCCACTTCAACCAATACCATAGGCAAACGCACTGTATTGCCGATGGCCATCACCCCAAAACCTGGCGAACGCATGGCTCACTACCCCACGAAAATCGAACCGGCAAAGGCAGGCCCCACCGCGTGGTTGCCCATCGTTCTGGGTTGCAATAAAGTCTGCACATACTGTATCGTGCCCTATCGCCGCGGTCGAGAACGCAGCCGCCCGGTAGATGAACTGCTCGTCGAGGCCCGCACTTTGGTCTCACAAGGGGCGAAAGAACTCACCCTGCTAGGGCAAACCGTCGAAGCGTACGGACTCGATTTACCGGGTAACCCCGACCTGGCCCTCCTCATGAGTCAACTGAGCACCATCGATGGCTTGCAGCGCATTCGTTTCATGACCTCGTATCCCCGCCACATGACCGGCAGCATGATAGAACGCATGGCAAACCTGCCGAAAGTCTGTGAGCACCTGAATATTCCCGTTCAGGCTGGCGATGACGCGGTGCTCAAGCGCATGAAACGCGGCTACACGCTCGACGAATATAAGGAAAAGATTCAGCGCGTGCGGGAATTATGGCCCGGCATTACGCTCTCTACCGATGTGATTGTAGGTTTTTGTGGCGAAACAGAGGAAGAGTTCCAGCATACGCTCGATCTACTTCGTGAAATTCGCTTCGACGTTGTGCATGTCGCAGCCTACTCTGTTCGCCCCGGCACTGTCGCCGCGCGCTGGGATGACGACATTCCGCTGCCCGAGAAGAAACGCCGCCTGCATGCTGTAGAAGAGTTGCAAGCAGCCATTTCTCTGGAAATCAATCAGCAGTACATCGGGAAGATTGAAGAAGTGCTGGTCGAGGAAGAAAACAGCAAGCATGGACGTCAACAATGGAAAGGCCGCAACCGCGCCAACAAATTGGTATTCTTCCCTAACCCCGGCGCAGCCAGCTCGATCCAGGTTGGCGACCTGGTCAATGTCACGATCGAGCGCACTACCGCCTGGTCATTGCAGGGTTGCACAGTTGCTGTATAATAGGCTGACTATCAACACGATGATGGAGGAGGCATTTGATGACGCAAGCACAATCTTCTGAAGAGAAAGTACAATTAAAAGTCCAATGGACTCGCCTGGCCATTGACCAGGCTCTGGCTAGTCAATGGGAAGAAGCGGTCATAACCAATCGCAACATCCTGAATATCTTTCCCAACGAAGCAGAAGCCTATAACCGTCTAGGGAAGGCATATAGCGAGTTGGGTCGGTACTCAGAAGCCCGCCTGGCCTACACCCAGACGCTAAAATATAGTCCAAATAATACCATCGCCAAAAAGAATTTAGATCGGCTCTCGTTGCTCCAGGAAGAACCTGCCATGACCCCCACCGGAGTAGAGCGCATCGATCCCCGGCTCTTCATCGAGGAGACCGGTAAAACAGGTACAACGGATTTGTTCAATATTGCCCAAACCCCCATTCTTGCCAAGGTTGGCGTCGGCGATAAAGTACAGTTACATGTTGTTGGACACACCATTTTTGCGCGCAATGCCGCAGGCGAAGACATTGGACAAATAGAGCCGCGCCTTGCCAACCGCCTGATCAACTTCATGGAAGGAGGCAATCGTTACGCCGCAGCCATTCTCGCCATGGAACCCGGGCTGGTAAGGCTCATCATTCGCGAAGATTATCAGCATCCCAGTATGTTCGGCAAGGTCAGTTTCCCATCACAAGGCGGTGGCGATACCATCCGTGCCTATACCAAAGATACTATGGTACGCTACGACCGCGGCGATGAAGACGAAGAGCTTATCAACGAAGACGAATATTACGATGGTGGCGATGAATCAGAAGAACTTTCCGAAGTCGACTTCGAAGGCGCCATCGAACCCGAAGAGTAAATTATTGAAGAGTAAATTAGTAAGGAGCAACCAATGAACAAAACTAAAAGGGTAGCCTGGCACAAACATCTCGCCAAAGCGAAAAAGAACGAAGCAAAGCGCAAAGCACAGAAAGCCAGTGGAGCCACTACATCCACATCCACAGCGCGGCGATAATCGCCGCGCTACCTTTTTACAGGGGCGTGAGTCATGAGCGGCTCGTCAACTCCGACAACTTCAGCCTCGGTGCGCAATATTCTCACCCTGCTCGCCTCACGCGACGCCCAATTGATCGCCGGCGCGGCAGGGCTGGAACGACGCGTAACATGGTCATGTCGCATGCGCGCGCGTCTACCAGCCTTCGAAAGCGTGCATGGAGGGGAACTTGCCCTCCTCGCCCTCTCGCAGTTGCGCCGCCTTGACGAATCGCTTCCTCATCTCATCAAAAGTCTTCATCAAGAGGGGGTAGCAGCGATAGCAGTTGCCGCTCCCTCTGTTGAGTCACTCGGGGATGAGGCCTGCGCCCTGGCGAACCAGCTTAACCTCCCGCTTATCCTCCTTCCCCCTTCAGCATCTCTTGAAGTGATCGAGCGCGAAGTGATTACCTTCGTCGTCAGCTTTCGTGGCGAAATTGAACGCAAAGCCACGGAAATCTCACATCAACTTATGCAATTAAGCATCCAGGGAGCGGGCATACAAGGTATTAGCGAACAACTTGCCAACAGTTGCAACAAATGGGTCGTCGTTCAGGATGCTAAACACCACGTCAGTCTACAAGCGGCTCCCGCCGACGTAGGCATGCTCGTATTGCCAACAACCCCAGATGACGAGACACTCTGGCAACAAGGTCTCGTCCAGATCAATGCCCCCATTCTCTTACATCATGATGTCGTTGGCTATCTCTCCCTTATCGGGCACGACGGCGATTTCGATTACCTTGATCGCATCACGCTTGGGCAGGTCGTGCCAATACTGGCGCTGGAGTTCGCCCGCGAAAAAGAACGCAGCGCCGTCGAGAGTCGCTACCAGTTGGAAGCCTTCATGGATGTGCTGCAAGGCAACTATCAACAACCAGATGAGATGTTGACCCGCACCCGTTTGCTGGGCTACGACCTCTCGACCCCACAAATTGTAGCAATCTTCGAAACTCATGCCAACGAGCCTGACTATCCTCCTGGCAGCCCCCAGGCACAATGGGGCCGCAGAGTTCGTGATGAACTGTTGCTGGCGTGGCCTACAAGCTGGGTATTAACCGAATCTCGTCGTGTAATCATCATACTCCCACTTCCCGCCGCTGACCATGATAGTGGTAACAGCCCTAGAGACGCTGAAAAAGCCATCCTTTCCCGCCTCGAACGAGTGCAAACACGTTTACAACTGAGCAATCACACCGCTTTGCCAGCATATTCAATTGGCCTTGGCCGGGTCGCCATGCATCTACCCGGCATCTCACAATCCTATCGCGAAGCACAACAGGCGCTGGAAATAGGACGACGACTCTTTGGTGAAAATAAGATCCACTCATTCACCCATCTTGGCGTCTACCGTCTCCTCTTCCATCTCGATAGGCCAGGCGAACTCCGCGACTTCTATCAAGAAATCCTTGGTCCGCTGCTAAACGCCGATACCCGCGGAGACAGCACCCTGATCGATACCCTGGAGGGCTACTTCCGCTGTAATGGCAATCTGAGCGAAACCGCCCGCACCATGCACCTGCACCGCAATTCACTCTTGTATCGCCTGGGAAGAATCGAGGAAGTCCTGGGCCAATCCCTCGACGATTCAGAATTGCGTTTGTCCCTACAAATTGCCCTGAAAATACGCCACCTGCTACAATAATTGTTCATAATAGAGCATACGCGAATGCTTTTTCTATACAAAAATTATCTCCCATGCTATACTCGTGCCATGCATAGGATGAGCACTGGACAATCTACTTCTATCTGGCAAGGAACGAGGGTTCGTTTACGAGCGATTGAGCCATCCGATTGGGAAACCTATTTCGCGTGGAATCAGGATGACGAGATGAGCAGAGGAACCGTCAGAAAGAAGGTCGTTCCTTGCTCTTCAGCAGATTGAAACCAGAGATTCCCTCCATGCAACTCCACCAGGGTGCGGCAAATATAAAGTCCCAGGCCCGCGCCGCTGATGCCATGCATCTGTGCGTTCTGAGCTCGCACGAAGCGGCCAAAGATGCGCGCCTGCTGCTGCTCCGGAATCCCGATCCCATAATCACGCACGCTGATTAGTACCTCATCCGTCTCACCTTTTTGGCGCATACTGACCTTAATCAGCCCGCCTTCTGGGCTGTACTTGATCGCGTTACCAATCAGATTCGCGAACACTTGCTCTATCCGTCCTGGATCAACCGCAACGACGAGAGACGAGTGTACTGTGTGTAGCGAGAGGGCATGCCGCTTCGTCGTCATCTGCAAGCGAGCAACGATCCGTCGAATCAGTGCTACCAGGTCCACAGGCTCGACGCGCAGGCTCAGCTGACCCGCTTGCAAGCGGGTCACATCAAGCAGATCCTCGGTGAGAACGTCCAGTCGACTTGTCGCCTGGTCAATTTCTTTCAGAGCCTCTTGCTGCCACTGTACGAGTGGAGTGCCTTTCCCCCGTGCGGTCTGCGCTAACAACATGTGTGCATAACCTTTGAGGGCTGCCAGCGGATTGCGCAGTTCATGGGCCGCGATACTGAGAAACTCATCTTTGAGGTGCTCGGCTTCCTTGAGAGTTGTCAAATCTTGATGCACTACCAATGCGACGGGCTCCCATCGTTCGAAAGGCTGCGCAACAGCCAGGGCCAGCACCCTGAGCAGATTAGGGGCAGCGAGCTCTAAGGCATTCACCATGACAGGCAGCGTCGTACCATCAGCATGGCGAATGATTTCCTGGCGCTGACAAACCATCTCCCCCTGCTGGAGAGCTTGCACCGTGGCTAACTGTTCATACGCCAGCGGCTGACCGTCCAGACCGAAGACCTGTATCCCATTCACACGTAAAAATGCGTCAAGCGGCTGTCCCACAAGCCATGGTTTACCCCAGACCTTCGTCGCGGCTCGATTGGCCAGCACCAGCCGGGCGTCAAACCCTCGTACCAGGTAAACACTGCTGGGCAGTTGATCCAGGATCAATTGTAATAAGGACTCCCGAGCTCGAGTCTCAACATGCACACGTCGGGCGAGTCGCTCAAGGCTGCGCCATTCAGTCACATCACGCACAATCGAAACTGCCCCAATGATGGTTCCATCTGCATCACGCATTGGGCCACCCGTCACGCTGATGCACACCTCCCGCCCCTCGAGCGATGGGAAGATCAGATCGGCGGCATTGTCGGAAGTCAACACTTCTCCAGCCAGGGCGCGCGAGACAGGAGCCCGCTCGGGCGCCAGCGGCTGCCCATCAGTGGCGGAGAGGACCATCTGGGTCACACGCTCCTCAATTGACCTCGAAATCGTGCCGGCAGGCAGATGCTTCGCCCAAAAATCACGGGCTGCCGTATTGGTCTCTATAATGTGTCCGCTAGCATCGTAGACAAAGACTGCATCAGTCATGGCATCGAAGATCATCTCCAACTGGGTAGCCCGCTTTCGTGCTTCCTGTTCAGTCTCACCCTGAACGCCCCCATGCTGGTCAACAAAAATAACGCCATCTGATACCTGCTCAACAACCTGGTCCAGGCCTCGTGCCCTCTGTTCTGCGAGGCGGAACCATCGCGTCTTCTCAAGCGCAACGGCGGCCAGCGCTACCAGCCCAACCATTTCGGCCTCGTCCTCTTCAGTGAAGTAATCGGGTGTCGAATGCCCCAGGAGCAATCCGGCACGCATTTGCCTGGCACGGTCGAGAAGCGGCACCCCTAGGAAACTACGCCCCATGCCGTGTCCTCGTAGTCTACCCTCGTCGCGGACTGCACCGGTAGAAACGGGCGGCCTATGATGACCAGCAGCGTCAAAAGAAACCTCGACCTGGTCAGCCTTCTCCTGAAGTCCAAAAAAGGATACAGCTTCGGTCCGGGGCAATGTGAGGATATCAGATACCATGACCGGCTTACCATGACGAAAGAGGGAAGCAAGTATCCCTTCGCCGCCAGGCCCCACGCTGCGTAGTACGGCCTCTTGCTCTTGCGTGGCTCCAACGACAGAAGCGAGAGAAAAGCAATGGCTCTCCGCAGAGATGTATGGCCGGTCCTCCTCATGGAGAGACCGCAGACATACCGCGGCAAACGAGGCTCCCGTGAGGGCATAAGCTGTTTCCGCAACCAGGTGGAACAGCAAATCCTCGTCCACGTCGGTCACACATATGGCACCCACTCGGCTCAAGGTACTAATGCGCTCTGCGGTCGAAAGACGCGCACGTCCGCCACTTTGTTGCATAGGCAACCTCCCCTGCTGTGTTGAACAATTCCATCTACACACTTCACCAGTAGAGTCACCTGGAAGACAGGCCCCGGGCTTCTTTCTCGCATAAAGGAGACAAAGAAACCACAGGTTTCGCAGAATATGTGGATAATCCAGGAAGTCCGAGCCGTCTGTCATCTATAACAGACAGGTACACGTAGCATACCAAAGGCTTGCGTCTCGCCGATCTACTTTCAAATAAGCGTTTCTCTCCATTCTAATGATAATCAATGTCATAAATGGTGTCAAGTGGTTCATAATTTATGCAGATGAATAAATTATACGGAGTATCTGTAGGGGCCGATTTATCGCGCCCCCCGCCGATTTATCGGCCCCCGTGCCTCTATAGATATCCGGATTATTTAGTAAATGTGCACTATCGCCCCCTGACGCCTACCCATCACTTTCGGCTACCCTGGGCATCCTTGCGCTCACAATGCGGTCGTTTGTTTTACCCCATGCATACGCTACCCATGCTACTACTAGCGTAGTATCGCGTTATAATCGAGAGACTAGACAAGCTCAGTAGATAGTAGAATAAAGACTAGCGGAAATCAGACATAACCTCTATCGTAAGCAGGTTAAGCTGGAAGTGGAAATGCGGGAAGCAGCGGAAGAGCATAGCCGGTCATTGAATGGTGAGATCACACAAACGTGTAAAAGTTGGCTTGAAGCACACAGAAGGGAGGAAAGAAACCGCGCCTTGATGGAAGGGCGAAAGCAGGAGACAAAGCAGGAGACAAAGCCTGAGAAAGTGATGGTGAACATACGCAGTCAAAGAGTAGATTTGCCTGAACTGCCACATCCACCCGAAAAGAATGAATCATTACCGATAAGTATACCCAAAAAACTCAAGTGAGAGAGGGAGCGCCGGTGGAGTCGGCGCTCTCTTGCTATACTTTGCCCTGACATATCTTGCAACGCGTGCCTATCTCATCATGCAAGCGGCGTATAATGCCGAATCTGAACGCTTCACTTACCTGTAACCGCGTCACATCGGCGCACGCGTTGCAAGTATACGAGCCGTTTCTTGAGTCATAAAAAACGGTTTCCCGCTTTGGCTGTTCCGGTTGTGGAAAGATGTTTGTAGCCATAAGTCAAACCCACTCACAGGATACTTGACACATATTGTTAGCACCCTTTGCAACAAAACTTGCTCCTCGAAACAAAGGTTCATTTCTCATTATCTGATAGTTTCCCCCCTTGAAGTGTCTCATCTGATATTATATCATTAGGTTCTTTTATTATATCATTAGGTTCTTTTTCTTCTTGATCTTCTTGTATAATACTTTGTGTAGTTATTCCTTCCTTGCTCTCCTCTTTCTTGGGATTCCAGAGTTCGACCTCTTGTAACATTTGCTGCCCTTGTATCTCATTTATACTTCTACTAAATTTTATGAATGCTCCCTCAGCATCCATGTTCTTGTACTCTTCTATATGATAATCATATTTTTGAAGTTCCAATCTTACTTCAGCTACAGCCTTGCGACTAGCATAAATTCTATCTTGTATTTTAAAAGTCGCGAGGAGGCCACCTGCGATGGTTGCTATTACTCCAGTGCTAGAGACTATCCAGCGCGGTACTCCGTCTATGCCAGCCATCGTCGCAGTACTGGCCGAAAAAACTAAAAGAATGATTTGAAGCAGGGTATACCAGCTATGCCATTTTTGTGCATTACCTTCCAGGCGATTGATGTAGTTATCTATTTCACCTCTGTAGTTATATCGCTCATTCTCTCTTTTTATCTTTTCCTGACCCGGCCTCATGACAGGAACACCCCTCATCATTACCCTCGTCATATTCACTTTCTCAGCGCTCTACGTCTTCCTCGGCGTTCCACGTATCCGCGCCGCCGCCGCGGCCCGTCGCGCCACCACTGCCAGGCGCCGCCCAAAACGAGAAGTAACCACAGAATAACTCCCCTACCCCGTCTCAACAACCTTCCCAGCCGCCCGCAGCAAACGATCACGTACAGCCAGCCCCAGCCCCTGTTCATCAAAGCTCCGGCAGAGAATGACATCTACACCTGCAGCCTCTAAAGCGCGTAAACCAGCGAACAGCTTGACCGCTACCTGTGCCGGAGCAGCGGCATTCCCCAGACTCTGCGCCAGCGCGCCACTCCCTTGAAAAACAGGGATATCTTCATCCGCGACCAGGACACCAACCAGTTCTCCATTCTCTCTCCGTCGCCGCACTTCCGCCAGCATCGCGCCGCGCATCGACTCCACGCTGCCCGCGAAAAGAATCAGGGGAACGGCAGGCGCATAATGGGTCAGAAGTTGACCAGGAGCCTTCTGCGCTCTTTCCCCAGCCTGAGCATCATCTGGCACAGGTATGTGGCGTGTTGCCACCCGGACATTTGGTAACACCGTCTGCAGTTCTTCAAGGCTGACACCACCCGGCCGCAAAATCGTTGGCACATCCGCACAGAGATCAAGCACTGTCGATTCAACACCCACCTCACAGGGCCCGCCATCGAGAATGAGTGGTACTCGCCCATTGAGATCGGCAAAAGCATGCTGAGCCGTCGTGGGACTGACATGCATAAAGCGGTTGGCGCTCGGAGCCGCAATAGGCGAACCCACGGCCCGAATCAGCGCCAGCGCGACGGGATGGCGCGGCATTCGCACAGCCACCGTCTCCAGCCCTGCCGTAACCAGTGAAGGCACACGCGCACTTCGCGGCACAATCAACGTTAAAGGACCAGGCCAGAAGGCACGAGCCAATTCCTCTACATACTCTGGCAGAGTAGCGGCCAGCTCACGCAAAGCATCTTCATCAGCAATATGTACAATCAACGGATCACTCAATGGCCGTCCCTTGGCTACAAAAATACGCTCGACTGCGCGTGGTTGCAATGCATCAGCGCCCAGGCCATAAACTGTCTCGGTAGGGAAAACGACCACCTCACCGGCCCGTATCAAAGCTGCGGCGCGCTCTATCTTTGCTGCCTCCGGGTGCACAGGATCAACGACGACAACTTCCGTTTCTATATTCGACATTATCAATACAACACCCTCACCTGGATTTTTCCGTCAGTTCTCAACCTGAAAACTTTTCATCTGCCCACCTTGTTCACGGTACAGGAGAAAGTTTTTGAAAATATCCCTTTGTTGTGGAATTATCTTTCCCAGCGTATCCGTTTCATCAAGCCAGCTCACCCGACCCTCTATGCTATTTCTTAATTCTCCCCCCATAACTTCGGCATAATAGACAAAGCTCAGTGTACTCAACCCCGTTAAACCATAACTGGCTGTCGAGCTATAGCCAATGAAATCATTCACTTTCAACGTTAGACCTGTCTCCTCCTTACCCTCGCGTAGCACCGTCTGCGCTGGATGTTCTTTCCAGCGCATAAATCCACCCGGCAAGACATACTCTCCCTCAGGGCGTTCGATCATGAGATACCTGTCTTCATGTTGCACAATGATAGTTACACAGCCCAATGGAGGAAGGTTTCCCGCTAGAAGAAAATTGAAGAAGTTAAAAAAAATCCCAACGGATGATTTTAACATCCGGTAGAGTGCGTTCTTCAGCACAAATGATTATCCACCGATCTATTCATATTCGTTGTCAAGCGTATTGTACGTGCTTACGACGAAGAGAGCAATAGAGGTGCCTCACTACTGAAGCACCTCTATTGGTGAAAACTCATCGCTGTGTGACAAAAAGCAGCGTTCTCAAGATGTCCACAACTATCGTCCGGTTCGTCTCTGGGCGCGACGCACAATGGCATCAACCGTCACCGCAAGCAACAAAACGGCGCCTTCCACCATCAGCTTCACGTCTGTAGTCTGACTCTTCAAGGCGAGGCCATTTTCAAGGCTACCAATAATCAACGTACCCAACACGATAAACCAGGCCGAGCCGACGCCGCCAAAGAGACTGACGCCTCCAATCACGGGAGCCGCAATGGCGTCAAGTAGGAGCGCCGGATTGATCTGCGTCGCCACGGCATTAGCGAGTGAAGCCGCGACAATACCACCTAAAGCGGCAAACGATGAGCAGAGTGTAAAGATCATCACACGTATAAACGTGACATTAATACCCGCGCGACGAGCAGCTTCCGCGTTGCCACCAACCGCGTAGACATGTCGACCGAACGTGGTCTTTGTCAATACCAGCCACATGATCACAATCAACCCGAAGAGAATAGCTGTTGAATTAGGAATGCCAAGGAATTGCCCGGGTGTCGGCGAAGGCGTATTCTCAAGAATTGCTACAGTTCCTCCAACTAAGACAACAACTACCGCTATCTGCGCAACCAGTTGAACAAACGGCTTGGTCCGCAAGCCAGCGCGACGGCGAGCCAACTGGTCAAACAAAAGAGCCGCACCATAAAGTACCAACGCCAGGGTTGGCAGACCAACACCAAAAATGTCGGGAAGGAAACTGGTGGCACTGCCTGCAATAGCAAGGACCTGAGAGTCGTGAATAATAAGCGTTGCCTGTCCGTTGAGCAAATTGATGAGCAGCCCTGAATAGAAAATGGAGGCTGCCAGGGTCACAATAAAGGATGGAATGCGCAATACTGCTATAAAGAAACCGTTAATGGCTCCGGCAAGGGCCCCGGCCAGAATACCTACCAGTATTGCTTCCCAGGCGGAGAAACCATGGTAGTTGAGCAGTACTCCCATTACAACGGCGCCAAATGTGCCAACCGCGGCCACCGAAAGATCAATTTCGCCAAGCAAAAGCACAAGAGTAACACCCAGTGCGTCTATACCAATCGTCGCAACCTGCTGAAACAAGTTTGAAATGTTGACCGGACTGAGAAATAAGCCACTTGCTATACCTTCTGTGCTACCTGGAGGGATTGTCGTGGCCTGGAAATAGACAGTAATCGCAAGAAGCGTGAGTAATACAGGAATAAAACCAAGATCACCGCGCAGTAACTGTTGCCATGTTCGCCTTTGTATATACGATGGCACCTCCACAGAAGCAGCCGAGACCTTTTTCTCAGTTGGTGCAGGATTCTGGTTAATGCTCATTGCACATTTCCTCCCGACGTTTCATCGCCATTGGTTTGTGTCGTCTGCAGTAATTCACCGAACTCGGCGCCCGTGATTGATGCCACTACTTGCTCAGGGGTTGTTGTTTTGATATCGAATGTGCCAACCCTCCTGCCGAGCCGCAGCACAATCACGCGATCGACAACCTCGAAGACATTCGCCAGGTTATGTGAAATAACTACTATTGCCAATCCTTGATCACGTAGCCGGTGAATGAGTTGGAGTACCTGGCGTGTCTGTACTACACCGAGCGCAGCCGTTGGCTCATCCAGTAAGACTACCCTCGCATTGCGCAAAATTGTCTTTGCTACAGCAATGGACTGGCGCTGACCACCAGAGAGTTGAGCAACCTTCGCCCGTACCGAAGGAAGCTTCACATCGAGCGACTGCAGTACCGACAGACCTCGTTTCTCCATCTCAATTTCATTCAGCGGGATCACGTTAACCAATTCGCGTCCCAAAAAGAGATTAGCGACGACGTCCAGATTATCGCTGAGCGCGAGGTCCTGGTATACGGTCTCGATACCTAAACGCGTGGCGCCTTGTGGATTGGTGATATGAACCTGTTGACCCTCCAGGAATATTTCGCCACTATCAGCAGGCCCAACGCCTGCGACTGCTTTGATCAGCGTCGATTTGCCAGCTCCATTGTCTCCCACAAGGCCGACAACTTCACCGGCATAGACCTCAAAATCGACATCTGTCAGTGCCCGTACCGTACCGAAACTTTTGTTGATACCGCGCATACGGAGACGAGGTTCGCCCTGCGGGGGCAGCCCAGGCGCGGGCGTTGATTCGCCACCAATGTAAGGAGTTGTGCTATCAGCCATACGGCCCTCCAATGATATTATGAGTTGGTAGCTCTCTTCTGCAAAGAGCATGGGGAATGGAATGATATTGCAAGTATACCATTCCATACCCCATGCTACAAGGAGTTAGCAGGCAGTCTCAGCGACTACAACTTACCAACTTTTCTCGAGAACTATGGACAGATTCCACCAGTGCCCTTAGGGAGGCCCTGGCAGGCGTCAGCCACAGTGACAAAGCCATCAGCGATTACCGTTGTTTGGATGTTTGTCTTATCAACCGCCACAGGCGTTTCGAGCACCGAAGGAATCGCCGTTCCGTCAGCAGTCTTGACGGTGGCGCCACTCGTCAACGAAGCTGTATCTGTACCATTGTACAGGGCCTTCACCAGGTCAGCGGTAGCCTGAGCTTCTTTAGCAATGGCCTTGTAGACTGTCATCGCCTGGTCGCCCGTGAGAATGTTCTGGATTCCAGCAACAGTTGCATCCTGTCCTGTGACCAGCACTTTTCCGTTGAGCTTCTTTGCCTTGAGAGAGGCAATCACGGAGTTTGCCATACCATCATTGGCAACATAGGCGATCTGGACATTGTTCTGATTCGCGGTCAGCGCACCGTCCATCTCGGTTCGCGCGGTGTCATTATTCCAGTCAGGCGTGAACTGCTCATACACTTTCTTGAGCGCGCCACTTGAAATCAAGGGATCAAGTGCCGTATGTGCACCCTGGCTGAAGAGCAATGCGTTGTTATCGGTCTGCGAACCACTGATCATGACAAGGTTGTTATGGCCAGTTGACACAAAGCTCTTATAATGATCGGCGATATACTGGCCCTGCAGTTGACCAACTTTAACATTGTCGAAAGACACATAGTACGCAAGGTCCTTGGACTGGATCAGTCGGTCATAAGCAATAACCGGCACCTGCTTCGCTTTTGCTGCCGCTACAATTGCCGCTGCAGCCGCACTGTCGTGCGCCGCTACGACCAGGATACAGTCACCCTTGGTCAAGTCTGCCTGAGCCTGCGACTGCTGTACCGCAGAGTCACCGCCAGCATTATTGTAGTCGGGAGTAGGCGAGCCAGCGGGCAAAGCCGCCGTTATGTCCTGCGTCAGCAAGGGCTTGTCCTTACTATCCCAGCGAGCTGAGGAGGCCGTCTCCGGGAGGAGAATGCCGACCTTATTACAGCCTTTGCCATTGACAGGGCCAGGTGTGGATGTAGTCGTCGTGGTGGTGCCCGTGTTACCGCAGGCAACCAGCAACAGCGCCATCAACACAATACCAATTGCTGCGCTAAATGACCTTCGCTTTCGATCAAATAGTCTCATCGTAAACTTTTCCTTCCACTCTGTGCTTTAACAAGCACGGTACTTACAACTCAGAAGCATACACTTCATGAGAACTGAAGAACAAGCAAAAGAGCTTCAATACATTCTCAAAAGAAAATGTACGATAGCTAAATGAGTTGAGACCCTCCTTTCTAGCCTTTATCGCCACCCATTGGATGGTGTACTAGCCTACCTTGACGGGAGTTGGCGCTTCGACAGTTTCGTGCTGACTGGCTTCCTCTTCCCGCGCGACAAGAATGCGCTCCCAGGCTCTAAAAAACGGAAAGTAGATAAGAGCAGAGACGGCAAGATCAAAGAACTGCAGAAGGCTCCCTCTGATATCACCGCCGGTTGCTACAAAGCCACTGATTCCGAGAGGAACGGTAAAGGGTTGTATCACGATAGGTACATGCACCAGTCCCACTGAGAATACAATATAGTTAATCGTGACAATGATCATTGGTACAAGTACAAAAGGAATCATCATAAGAGGATTCAGGGCCATTGGAACCCCAAAAGTTACCGGCTCATTGATATTGAAGATAGCAGGACCCAACGCTATCCTCCCCACAGTACGTAACTGTGCGGACCGCGAAACCAACATAAAGATTACTAGCGGCCAGGTCGCTCCCGAACCACCCAGGTGAGCGAATATATGGAAGAAAGGTTCAGTAACAATTCCATGACCACCATTTGCGTTACTTGCCAACGTTGTAAACCAGAAAGGGGCAGCTATTGCCGTGACAATGTTCATTCCATGAATGCCGACTGACCAGAGTAGCATCATCAATACAATTTCAGCCAACGCCGCTGGATAGCTATCCTGTACGGCTACTAATGGTTTGAATGCCTGCATCAGCAAGATGGGCAACGTCATTTGTATATTTTTGCCGTCTATACTGACGGTAAAAGAACTTACGAACCACTCAAGTCCCCACACCATGGTCAGCAACAAGAATGTAGGTACAAGAGCTTCAAAAGCCCGCGTCACATTCTTCGGCACGCTCTTTGGCAACCGGATAGTAAAACGCGACCCACGAAACCAGCGCATAACCTCTGTCGTCATAATACCGATCAGGATTGCAACGAGTAACCCCTGTCCCCCTAAATACGGCAGGATCTCACCTAACTTCAATGTAGTTAGGTCGGCTACCGGTACGCTCGCCACCAGAAACAATACCATTGCCAGTATTCCCGGTTGAACCGGTTCCGTGCGGCGATATTGTGCCAGGCTATATGCTACGCCGAATGCAAGAAAGAGTGCCATCAAGCCAAACGAGAGTTGAAATGGCACCAGGATCGCATATTGATATTTGCTTACCAGTGCAGCCAGAAATGGGAAAGGTGGATTCGCCACAATCAGAAAAAGGCTTCCTGCGATAATCAATGGCAGAGTAAATATAATAAAGGCATCGCGCACCGCCTGCAAATAAATGCTGCTGGCAAGCGCCCCCAGTGGAGGAACGAGGTATCGTTCAAACCAGTCGCTGCTGCGCTCAATAACACTGCTCACGTCGCCGCCTTACCTTCCTGTGTGCTCCTTGGCAATAAACGTAACACTTGCTCCAATACAGCCTGTCCATTCATCGTCGCGTAATGAAAAGGTTCTATCATTGCCACTGGTTTCCCCACCGTAGCTGCCAATTTCTCAATGCTCTTGCGTAGATGACGAATCTGCGGTGCGATGAGTACCACATCACAGACATCGACTTTCTCTGCAAATTCCCCCGCGCTCAAAGCCTCGACGATTAATTCATACTTGCACTCTTTCGCAGCTGCGAGCATACTATCTACCAGGAGACTGGTAGACATCCCCCAACTACACACTATTAATACCCGGATCATGACAACTCCCCTTACGAGTACTCCCTTGCATCGCTGCCGGGCTTAGGTACTTCCTTGCATCCTTGCTGACCGTAGGTACTTCC
>JBGQJX010000011.1:0-24391 GCA_041499255.1 Ktedonobacteraceae bacterium
ATACAAAACTTTTTTAAAAAAACTTTTTATCAAATTAAGGCGACGTCAAAATTTTCCGCCGAGGGGGTCAAACAACACCTGTTTATGTTGGGGATTTGCCACACTGCTTCTCCAATCGCCGCAACTTCATAAAAAAAATAATGCGAAGAGCGTAGCGATGAGGCCCCCGAAAAACAGGAACTTGATATGATACCAGGCGAAGAGTCGAAAAATACCTCATCTGAACCAACACCTTCTGGGCAAACCCCTCGTTCAGCGGTAATTATTGTTAATCCAGCTTCGGGCGGCTATATATATCATGCGCACCAGGTAGAAGAAGCGCTGGCCTTCTTGCGCGAAGCAGGATGGGAGGTCGCATTACAGTTGACAAAAGAAACCGGCGATGCCAGCCGTTTGGTACGCCAGGCTGTTGCGCAAAAAATCGATGTAGTCATCGCGGCAGGTGGCGACGGCACTATTAATGAGGTTATCCAGGAACTGGCAGGCAGCGAAACCGCATTAGGCGTTCTCCCCTTCGGCACCGTCAATGTGTGGGCAAGAGAAACAAATATCCCGCTGGATATCAGCAGTGCGCGAAAAGTTTTGCTTGATGGTGTGCAGCGCTATGTAGACCTTGGCAAGGTGAATGATCGGTATTTCCTTTTGATGACCGGCATTGGTTTTGATGCTGATGTAGCCAACGCAGTCGAAAAAAAACCTATCAAGCACCTGGGTGTGCTGGGTTATCTACTCGTTGGGACGTGGTTTATGCTTGGCTACCAGAGTTTTCGCGTTCATGTAACCATCAATGGCCGGTTGAAAAAGAGAAACGCGCTGCAAATCGTTGTCGGCAATACACAGCTTTATGCTGGCGCCATTAAATATACATGGAACGCGAAATGTGACGATGGATTGCTGGATGTATGCATTGTGCGCAAACGTAGTATACTGGGGCGGTTCGTGGTGATACTGGATTTTTTATTCAATCGTGAACAGCGCATGCAATGGGTCAGTTATGAAAAATGCACAGCGTTAGAGGTGCGTACACGCAAACCCATCGCCATTCAGGTCGACGGAGATCCCTGCGGTTACACACCGGCCCGCTTCACCATTGCTCCACGAGCGCTCAAAGTGATCTTGCCCCAGCACACCCCACCAGCAATATTTTCCTAGTGAGGCCTGGTCGTACCACGGGGCTAAAACTGCTACGTGCAGAGAGCCTCTCGATTGCTCAATGCCTGTAGTTAAAGGCGATGTTGACGACCATAATGGTGAGACAAATCAGGCCTAATGCAATCAGTGCGCCGCCAAAAATGCCGCCACCTAATGTCCCAAAAGTGATGCCAGTTAAAGGAACAAGCATGACCACCGAGACAATGGCAAGGGCGAGGCGCATCCCCGCGGGAGCATGACTGCCTCCAGATCCCTGCTGTGTCAGTTTTTGCCCTGCATACGATCCAAGAAAGGGATCTCTATAGCCGCTTTCGTAGTTATCAAAATGAGGTTCCTGTTGTTGACGATTACCTTCATCATAATCCATTCGTTGTTGTGACATCCCAGGATACTCCTTCAAACTCAACGCATACAATCAATGCCTCCGACGCAGTCAACTTACATACGAATAAATGTGAGGGGAGTTGCATGTATGCTATTTACAATTACACAGAACAGTTACAAAAAAGGTCATCGGCCTGTTACAAGGCCGGTGACATCAGATCGGTTTTAACTGGATTCTTCAATCAACCTGTTGCTTGCATGGTGAGTGCGCTCCCGCATTGCTCACGCATCCAAATTCAGCGATCTGTGTGTACGCACAGAATCAAGCGCTTCCAGTACCTGCAAGATATCCTGGCAGACATCAACCATTATTTGCGGTAACCAATCCTCGGGGTGAGGATTATCGGCAACAACCTCGTGTTCCTCGTTATCCTCATCCATTTCGCGCCTGCGCCGCCTGTTTATCCGCTCCTGGTGAGAGTGGTGGTCATCGTGAAGGCCATGTATCCCCTCGGGATGCCAGATGGGAAGTTCCACCCGTTGTTGTAGGGTAAGCGCTTCTGGCTGCAAGCGGTTTTCATGCAACACCATGGTGATACCAGGGCGTGTCTCGATTGCGCGGCTGCTGTGCTCGCTCGCGCGCAACTTGAGCATCTGAGTGAGTGAGAGCAAGACTGACTCTGAGAGGGAAGCGCCCATCCCATTTAAAACTAAACTATACGAGAGGTCAACGACTAGTGGTGGAATATCTCGTGTATGCAGATGTGGACAATCATCTTCGGGCTCGTGGAAGAAATCACATACTCCGGCTGGGCCATCTAGTGAAAGCGTGGTATCCAGCGTGCCCCAGGTGAACGAAAATGTGCAGGTACTGCGATGTTCCGCCTCTTCGCAACTTCCGGCGTGGCAGGTGCAGGCAAATTCACGTTCGAGCGAACGTGAGTTTATCCAATATTCGGGATGTGTCGTCAGCACAGCGCCCTCTGCTGCCTTCAGGAAACACCCCGTTACGTCTTCATACGTTAACATTGTGTGTGTGCTCCTCGCCGCTTTTCGTACAAACAATACAGGAAAGACCTGATTGGTAGTTTCTCTACTACGGCGTGCCTCTATATTACTTATGTCGGGGGGGCTATGTCAATAAGAAAGGCATATCCCTGGCCCTTGACAAAAAGAATTAAGTGATTTACTATTTTTACACGATCAAAAAAATTTTATCGATAGGAAATACTTGATGCAAGAAAGTTACGAACTCGAAACCATCGAACAACTGCGCGCAATCGCCGATATACTCCGCATCCGCATCATTGACCTTTTGCAGGAACAGCCAATGACGGTTACTCAATTGGGAGAGACGCTGAGCATGGCTCCCGCAAAAGTACACTATCATGTACGTGAGTTGGAGAAAGTGGGTTTGTTGCGCCTGGTTGAGACGCGGGAAAAAGGAGGGATTCTTGAAAAGTATTATCAACCTATCGCGAAAGATATCTCTGTTTCAAAAAATCTATTTCTGACTGCGCCGCCAGATGAGTCTTTAGCCGCGACGAGTGCCTGGCTTGATCAACTGAAAGATGGTTTCCAGCGCGCTTTTCGTACCGCGCTGGAGCAAAAAGATGAGCAACCCGACCTGGGTTTGGGAGTATCACATATCTATGTCACTGCGGAAGAAAAGAAACAACTGTTTAAACACTTTGCTGAGTTGCTGAAAAACTATGAAAATCGACGTGCCGTCGAAGGAGAAAAGCCGTTGGTGATTGCTATAGTGAGCTATCCTCAATCGACTCCTCCTTCTGAATACAGGCACCCTGATGCTATTGCTGCTCCAATGGAGAACAATTGGACCGTTGGTGTAGCTCATTTTGACCGTAAGTACCTGGAGAAGGCGTTAGCGGAGGGCAAACGCGTGGATATCCGCGTCACGGGCATATGCCAATTTGCTAGAGACGTTAGTCCAGAACTTGCGGAACGCGCTGTTGAACACATTCAATTGATAGGTAAATTGGAGGCTTCCCCGGAGGTACGTGAAGTGCTGATGAAGAAACGTACGTAATGCTCGCAAAAAGAAGGTATAACGCTATATCGAGGGAGAACAAATATCATGCCTACGGGAGCACTTTCACAGACAGGACCGCTCGCGGCGGCCCCGCCACCCCCAGGAGTAATAGAGCCTGAGCGTGGTAAAGGGTTGCTCATCAATCGAAATTTTGCTCTACTTGCTACAGGACAGGCCATCTCCAACATTGGAGATTTCGTTTATACCACGACGCTGCTCGTCTGGGTCTTTTTCCTTACCCACTCAGCCGCGGCCATCAGCGGTGTCCTGGTTGCCCAATATACCCCTGTATTCTTGCTTGGTCCCGTGGCTGGGGTCTTCGTTGATCGTTGGAATCGTCGTCTGACAATGATCGCCTCCGACGTGATACGGGCAGCGGTGACCATGTTGCCTTTCATCGTACCTGGAGCGCTGCGTCTCCCCGCCATCTACACCAGCGTCTTTCTACTCTCGACATTTTCTCGCTTTTTCATGCCTGCCAGGTCAGGTGTTCTCCAGGTGATCGTCCACGAGGAGCAACAACCACAGGCAGCTTCTATAACTCAGGCGACCTTTGCCCTTTCTTTCATCATTGGGCCGGCTATTGCCTCCCCACTATACTTTGCCGTTGGTCCGTTTGTGGCTTGTATTATTAACGCGCTCTCGTTTCTGGTCTCCGCGGTAACTTTGAGGTTTATACAAGCGCCAAAAGCTGCGCTTCATCCCTACTCAGTTGCTCAAGGAGCACGTCAGCTAGGCGTTGGGGTCGTATTCCGCGAATTATTGGGAGGGTTTCGCTTCGTAACAACAACACGCGTCTTATTGATGGTAACGTTACTCGCTCTTATTGCCATGTTTGGCGCTGGAGCCATCAATGCCCTGGACATCATTTTTGTCGTACGAAACTTACATGCCAGCGCTTCACTCTACGGTCCGTTGACGGCGATTGGAGGCCTGGGGACATTGATCGGGGCAATATGCGCGGGCTTCGTTGCGAGAAAGCTGGCGCCGAAATATATCCTGGCGGGCAGCATAATGATATTAGGTGTAGGTATTGTTATCTATGCATTCCAGACCTGGATCATTATGGCCATGATCATCAACTTTCTCATCTGTATTCCACAAGGTGGTATTGATGTCGGCTTTGGCCCATTACTGTTAAATGCCACTCCCCAGGCGATGATGGGGCGTGTGCAATCGGTGATCGAGACAGCGATGTTTGGGGTCAGTCTCATTTCAGTGGCCCTTGCTGGCTACTTTGGACAATTCGTCCCGGTGAATATCATCTTCGCCATAGGCGGCGCGTTAATCGGAATTTCGGGGGTCTTTGGTTGGTTTGCCCTGCCAAAGCCAGAACAAAACTTGCAAGAACAAAACTTGCAAGAACAAAACTTGCAAGAACTAACACAAAAGTAAGGAGAACATTCCATGTCTGACATTCGTTTACAGCGACTTGCCCAGGTGTTGGTGCGCTACTCATTGAACGTGAAAAAAGGTGATCGGCTGGCTATTGTCACAGGTCCAAATTCAGCGCCTCTGATACACGAGGTCGTGCGCGAAGCCCTGCGCGCCGGTGCCTACCCAGAAACGTTCATCGGTATTTCCGGTGTGCAGGAGATTATCCTCAAAGAAGGTTCGGATGAGCAATTGACCTACATTCCCGGAGCGCAGCGCATGCTCTATGAAGAATATGAAACACTGCTGAACATTCTTGCTCAGGATAATACAAAGAGCTTGAATGGCGTCGACCCGGCGCGCATGGCTCTTTCACAGCAGGCAACGCGTGACCTCTTTCATACGTTTATGCAGCGTACCGCTGAGGGTTCGCTCCGCTGGTCGATAGCTATGTTTCCCACCCATGCCTACGCTCAGGACGCGGATATGTCCCTGAGTGACTTTGAAGAATTTGTCTATCGTGTTTGTTTCCTGGATGATGAGAACCCCGTGGCACGCTGGCAGGAACTTGGCAGGCAACAGGAGCGCTACGTGCAATGGCTCAACGGCAAGCACACCATTCACCTGCGGGGCCAGGACACTGATTTGACGTTCTCAATTGATGGCCGCCTTTTCATCAACGATGATGGCCATTACAACTTCCCCGGTGGGGAGTTCTTTACCGGTCCTGTCGAAGATTCGGTCAATGGCTACATTCGCTACAGCTTCCCAGCATCGTATGGTGGTCGTTCCGTGGAAGATGTACGTTTACGTTTCGAAAACGGCGTGGTTGTCGAAGCTTCTGCTGCCCAGGGACAGGATTACCTGGATAAAATGCTCAGTTTAGATGAAGGGGCGCGCCGCCTTGGTGAGTTCGCCTTCGGCAATAATCGCAATATCGATCGCTGTACAAAAAATATTCTCTTCGATGAAAAAATGGGCGGGACGGTCCATCTTGCCCTTGGAGCCAGTATTCCGCAGACACTTGGTGTAAATCAATCCGCTCTGCACTGGGACATGGTTTGTGATTTACGCCAGGGCAGTGAAATTCGAGTAGACGGTGAGCTATTCTGCAAAGATGGAGAGTTCGTCGTGTAGTTACGTAATAATGAACTTTGCCCAGCAGTAGAGGCCGATGTATCGGCCCCCAGTGGCCAGATAAAAAAGAGAAGAGGCCCCGTATTTTGAAGGGGCCTCTTCTCTTTTCCCAAAGGTACATGCACTAAAGCATGGGCTTAATCGAAATGATAGTGTAGCTCGTCACCCCACCGGGGGTAGCAACGTTGACCTCGTCACCTTCCTTATGTCCTATCAGCGCCTTGCCTACGGGCGATTGGTCGGAGATCAAGCCAGCTTTCGGTTCGGCTTCAAAGGTTTCGACGATCTTGAAGTTTCGCGTTGCGCCACTCTCGGTCTCAACATGCACCTGCATGCCGATACGAACCACCGGTGGCCCTTCCATGGTATCATGCATGTCCGGTGTCATTATCTCTGAGAGCGCAAGCAACGCCTCTAACTCACTGATCTCCCCTTCGAGTTTAGCCTGGTCGTGTTTAGCCTCTTCATATGCGCTGCTTTCGCTTATATCACCAGCTTCTTTAGCGTCATGAATATAATCAGCAACCTCTTTGCGTTTGACAGTGCGCAGGTATTCCAGGCGCTCTCGTTTTTTCGCAAAGCCCTCGGGGGTCAAGCGATAAACTTTGCGCTCTGCTTTTGCGTCACTCTGTCCACCAATACTCATTCAAAAATCCTCCCTGATGTTGAGGCACTTGATCTGTTGTAGGCCTCTTTCAATCCGATGTCTATCCGTATCTATCAGTCCCTGGCACCCTCTTCTCTAAGGGCCGAAGCTCTTCCCTCAGCCCATTTGTGAGCGTCTCTGCACGTCAGTAGGGAGAGTAGACGGGGCATTCAACAGCAATCAGCGAGTCAGAAGATGACATATGTGGTTGCTGTCTGGCCAGTTTTGATTGAGGCGACAACTTCTGCGTAGCGGGCGACGACGATACGCAGATCTCAATTTGTATGCAAAGAATTATACGGTGCAAAGCACCGCTCGTCAAGTCTTAAAACATACAACACACAAGCCGCAACAAAATATTTCAAACATTTTAAAGGTGACCAGCGCGGTATTGCCCTGCTCCGCAAACAGAGCACGTTCCCCTCAGCGCAGGCTGACCATTCTTTGCCCTGACTTCCTGGACGTTCTGCATGGCCGTCTTCTTTTTGCACCTGGCACAATACGCCTCTATCTCTGTAGTTTCCGCTGCCGCCTGCTTCTCAGTTGTATCAATTGCTGCCTGCTCTTCAACGGTATCAATTTGTTGGACGAGCGCCGGGGCGTTACTTTTCTCTGAAGCTACATTCTCCCCGATTGCTATCGTCGTTTTTCTGCTTGTGGTATTCCCTGGCTCCGCCTTCGTTGCTTTTTCTTTTCTTCCCTCGGTCCATTCTCGGATGTTTTCGACGACCTTGATAGGATATTCCTCCTGTACATTCAACCCTGCATCCTGTATGAGAGCTATCTCCGCCTGTTCAGGCATATGGTGCTGGCTGGAGGACCAGGTATTGTGCAGCGCTCTTGCTCCCCAGATAATGAACGTGGGTTGTTGCAACGCATCAAATTCTTGTGAAGCATTCACCGACAGATTGCCTGCAAGCAGTGCTAACGGGGCATGTTCAGCGCCAAATTGGTGAGTGGTCGCGTAGAGATAGTCAACATCAGCCCCTGGAATCTGCTCTTGTGATGGCTTTCCTCTCAGTCGTATAGCCAGGCGCAGCGCGAGGCGTGTAGTGATCAGCGGGTAGAGGAAAAAACTTACTCCTGGCAGCCTGATCAGCTCCGCCGGTGGAAGCAAGCGAGACTGCTCATCCCCAAACAACGCCGACGGGGAGATAAGAATCAATTGTTCACATAATTCTGGGAAGCGCTTCGCCACGATTACTGCATAGTTACAACTTAAGCCACTGGCCAGAATTGTTGTAGGGCGCCGTACCACCTCGGCTAGAAAATCATGACAGAATTCGCTATACATGTCGGCGGAATAGTTTTTATTTGGGCGATCTGATAAACCAAAACCAAGCAGATCAGGGGCGTAGACTTGATACTTTTGCGCTAAAGCTCCTATCACTTTCCGCATCTCATACCCCGATGCCCCAATTCCGGGAGCATGAAGAAGTACTAATGGCGGCGCATTTTCATCACCAAGCGTTTTATAAAATATATGGCCTTGTTGCCAACGATAAATATGGCTATCTCCAGGTAATATGCTTTCTAATGGTTGAGGGGTATTTAACCTGTGCAGTAAGGCAATGATCGTTGCAGCAACAAGTGTGCAGAGGGCGCTCAGACCAGACCATTCTAAAATCTTTATCGGACGTTGCAAAATTTTACGCATACTCTTCCTCCTCGTCTGTTGTAGTATAGCATGGTTACTAAAGTGAACGCTATAAGTTATGCAAACTACTAGTCTGACCATCTTCAAGTGAAAGCGGGGGTGCAGGGGAAGCCATCTCCTGACTGGGTTCCAGGGCTGTGCCCTGGCCTCCCCCACAGCAGGGGTGCAGGGGATGCAATCCCCTGACTGGGTTCCAGGGCTGTGCCCTGGCTCCCCTCACCGGCCCGCGCAGCGGGCAACAGTTCAATTGAAGAGCGGCAGAACAATACATACGCCATAAAAAGTATTCTTTGGAATACTATGTGAAAAAAGAACGGATGCAATGACCTGTTTGTCTTAACCGCGGTGAAAGCGGTTTCTAACCTCTTTATTTGTATGTATATTATGTATATTATGTATATTATGTAATAGAGGGTAACTATCACTGGGAGTACTATGCGAATCATCTATGACCTGGACGAAATGACCGAAACTGCCCGCGGCTGGCTGGCAGGTGGTACAGTTGGCTTCGTCCCCACTATGGGCTATCTTCATCAAGGACATGTAACGCTTATGCAAGCAGCACATCAAGAATGCGAAATCAGCGTTGCCAGTATTTTTGTTAATCCAATACAATTTGAAGAGAATGAAGAGCTTATACGCTATCCACGCAACCTCACAATGGACTTACAATTGTTAAGTAATGCTGGGATCGATGTTGTTTTTATCCCCCGGGCTGCAGACCTGTATCCTCCTGATTTTTATACATATGTCTCACCATCAAATTCTCCCTGGGCAATGCAGATGGCAAAGGGGGGTGGTAGCTTGATATATAACCGTGGCATTGCTACGGTAATGACCAAACTATTTCATCTCGTGCGACCAGATGTCGCCTATTTGGGACGGAAAAATGCCCTGCAGGTTGCCATTATTCGGCAGCTCGTGCGTGATTTGAATATCGATGTGGAGCTACGTGTTCTGCCAACCGTTCGTGAAAGTGATGGGTTGGCGCTGGGTAGTCGCAACCACTTACTTTCTGCCGCTGAACGCAAGGCGGCGAGTGTCATCTATAGCGCGCTGCTGGCTGGTAAAGCTCTCATCGATGCCAATGTACGTAATACTGCTGTTATTGAAAAAGCAATGATCGATCTTCTTGTCACGGAACCACTTGTAACCCTGGATTACGTGAAAGTCTGCCATCCCGACACGTTGAACAATTTAGACAGTGTGGCGCCCGGAACAATGCTCCTTGTTGCGGCGCATATTGGGAAGATACATCTGTTTGACAATATCATCTGGTTCGGTGGTATGAACTGGAAATTGTAATGCCTCTTTTTGTGAGCGCGCGCTAGCTTTTTGGTAGAAATGTAACTATAATAAATGAAATAGCGGTTTAACCTAAACAAAGCTTCAACGAATGAGGAGGCTACGATGCCTATTATAGTTCAGCTTCTCCTGGTAGCAATCATCGCTTATCTTTGGGGCTCCATTCCCGCTGGTTATTGGATGGGAAAACTGCTGCGCGGCAAAGACTTTGATATTCGCGCTTATGGCAGCCATAAAATAGGCGCTACCAATGTCCTGCGTACGCTCGGCAGAGGGCCTGCAGCAATTGTGTTTCTCTTTGATCTTTTAAAAGGCGTTGGGCCGACACTGCTCGCGTTTTTATTTCTGAATGCCATGGGTTGGGGTCCGTCCATAGCTGCCCTGGCTGCACTCCTTGGGCACTGTTTCCCTGTTTTTATTGGCTTCAAGGGCGGTCGCGGCGTTCTTACAGGTGGCGGAGCGCTCCTTGTTATTTCTCCTATTATTTTCGTTATTTCCGCGGCCGTATCGCTTATTTCTATCGCTACCAGCCGGTACGTCTCTCTTGGTTCTGTACTTGGAAGCTTCACCTCTGTCATCTGTGGTCTCGTTTTTTTCTTTGTAAATCTGGCGGTTCCATCATTTTTTATTCATGTGAGTTTCCAGCAACTGCTCTTTTTAGTGATTGGCCCATCACTGGTGATCATTTTCCATTACGACAACATTGGTCGGTTGCTCTCAGGAACCGAACGAAAGATTGGTCAAAAAGTGCAAATTGAAGAGAAACCTGCCCCTGATACCAGCAGTTCCTCATCAAACGCACAGGCATAACGCTTGCTATGCTTGTTGCGAATTGCTCTCTTGCTCCTTCCTGAAAAGAGGGAGAGCACCGATTATATACTCTGCTCCCGAGAGCACTGTCCACAGTGTCGCAAGAATAAGGCCGGCATCGGCGAGTAGCAGCAATATTTCGCTGAAATTCACTGTCTGGCTGGTAAAATTCAACATCGGCGGGAAGAGGGAGAGCTGGTGGGCCCCCAGACCTTTTGCCAGCAGCAACGCGCTCATCGCAATCATGGTGATCAGCGTCTTCTGTTTGCCCCACTTACCTGCTGGAATCACCTTCCCTTTTGCCGACGCCATGGAGCGCATCCCCGTCACTATAAATTCGCGCGTTACGATGATCGCCACGATCCATGCGGGAACAAGTGCGACCTGAATCAGTGCAATCAGCACTGTTACAACGAGCACCTTGTCGGCGGTCAAGTCTAAGAAAATACCCAAAGGTGAAACCAGTTTATAGCGTCGCGCTATATAACCATCAAGAAAATCCGTCCCCGAGGCGAGGATGAATAGTATCATCGCGATGAGATATGCCAGGGGAGTGTTGATCAGAACCAGCACGAATATGATGACCGTTGCCAAAATTCGGCTGAAGCTAAGTAAATTAGGGACGTTTTGCATACAAGTAGTTACTCCTTATCCTTATCTGCGCGACGCCAAAGTGTGTACGTACTACTACTACTTAGTATACTGCCGGCAGCCTGTACTCTTGCAACGTCTGCAGCCGTACGAATAAAACCGCCGGCAATAAAAGGGCCGGGCAATAAACGTTGTAGCGTTTGGGCTACCTCGGGAAAGATAATGCCGGGGAGAACCTCTACAACGTCGGGAGCAGCGCGTGCAATCGATCGTACTCCGTTATCTAAGGCCGAATCATCCAACAAAAGAAGGCGTTGAATTGTCGTTAATCCCTCTGCTCTCCCGGCTGTAACCAGCTGCGAGCGACTGGTGATAATCGCATCAACGCCTATTTGGCGCAAGTACTGAATGCCGGCCCGGTCCTTGCCTATACCACTCACCAGGTCCACGTGCACGACGACCCCCTTCCCACGCTGGTGGGCCTCCGTTACAAACGAGCCTATTTGAAAAGCGTCGCCTTTCAGTAAAAACAACAGCAATGCATCAGATGTTAGGGCAATCTGCATATCTTCATTGGATTTCAAAGCCGCTGCTACTGGAAACTGGAGGGCTAATCGCAAAAACTCTTGCTTAATCATATTCTTTCACCGGAGGGCCATTCAAATTTGCGTGAGCTAAACCAAATTCGATAGTACTTGACATCTAACCTTCTGTCGAGTATTATCATTATATGCTAACTTTACTTTAATGTATAGTTAGTAGCTGCGGCAACTGGTGTATAGCTTTGAACGAAGTATTTTTGATAGCGAAAACACTGTACCGTTGCCGGAGACCTGTTTGGACAACTGCATAGGCGTTTAAGGACAGTGAAATGATAAGTCCTGAGCCGACCGATTATTGAGGCTTAGGGCTTTGTTGTTTTTTTACTCCTGAGAGCCAGAGGTGCAGCATGCTTACTCAGTCCAGTAGGTCACTGCTTAGAACTTCGTCGCAGTGCAAGATCATACCCATCGTAGAAAGCCGCGTTCAATTTACGCAGGCTTTTGACTCCACACATATCAGTTCCATCATATTAAGGCACTGCAGCCTTTTCGATTTCACCAACCTGCTCGATAAAACCCATCAACGTAAACTCTCGGTGTATGTCAATATCGATCATATTGATGGCATACATGCTGACTCTGCCGGTTTGCGCTATCTTGCTGGCGCTTTGAAAGTAACTGGCATTGTTTCCAATAATCCGCGTATTTTAGCTTTGGGCAAAGACTTCGGTTTAGAGACAATTCAGCGCATTTATGCAGTGGACTCGACCGGTTTAGAAATGGCTTTGGATTCGGTGGATTCCCGCTATGTTGATTTGCTCGACATCTCTCCCGGTTTAGTTACTCCGTATATATATGCACAACCTGCAGCACAGTTGCCGTTACCCTTTATCGCCTCAGGCCTGATCCAAACGCCTCAACAAGTACAAGCAGTTCTACAATCCGGCGCGCTAGGCGTAGCAGTCACCCGGCCTGAACTCTGGTTATGATGCGTTACATGGCACAAGCAACGCGAACAATCGAAGTTTGCATGCTTGCACAGCCACAGTTGTCTGTGTAGAGATATTTTTCTTGGTTTGTTGCCAACTCAGGCATGGTCGCCTGCGCCAACTCAAAACGGTGTCGTTTTGTAGGGCGCAGAGTATTGTACGCAAAAGAAAGAAGGTAAACCATGGCGAAGTATGTGCTTGCCCTGGACCAGGGCACTACCAGTTCGCGCGCGATCGTCTTCGATCACGGAGGCGCGATTGTGAGTTCAGCACAGCAAGAGTTCCCGCAGATCTATCCATCTCCAGGGTTGGTCGAACACGATCCAGAGGCGATCTGGTCGAGCCAACTCGCAGTGGCCCGCGAGGCCATGCAAAAGGCCGGAGCCTCGGCCTCAGATATCGCTGCCATAGGCATCACGAATCAGCGTGAAACGGCGATTGTCTGGGAGAAATCCACCGGCAGGCCGGTATTCAACGCCATCGTCTGGCAGAGCCGCCTGACAGTTCCTATTTGCGACGCCTTGAAAGCGAAAGGCTTCGACAAAGAGATCCGTAATCGCACCGGATTGGTGACCGATGCCTATTTCTCAGGCACCAAGGTCAAATGGATCCTTGACAACGTCCCTGGGGCGCGAGAAAAGGCGGATCGGGGCGAATTACTCTTCGGAAATGTAGACACTTTCTTAATGTGGCGTCTCTCAAAGGGACGCATCCACGTAACTGATCCCTCCAATGCCTCACGTACACTTATGTACAATATCTATGAAGGTAAATGGGACGATGTCATTCTGAATGAACTGGGCGTGCCTCACTCCATGTTGCCGACCGTTATGCCTTCCAGCGCCGTATACGGCGAAACCGACCCGGAGTTTTTTGGCGGGGCAATTAAAATGGCCGGTGATGCCGGTGACCAGCAGGCCGCCACCTTTGGACAGGCATGTTACGAAGTGGGTATGTCGAAGAACACCTATGGCACCGGCAACTTTATGCTCATGAACACAGGTACCAAAGGTGTTCCCTCGCAAAACGGCCTCCTCACAACTATTGGTTGGCGTCTAGGTGATAACCCAACCGTCTATTGTTTGGAAGGCAGTATCTTCATCACTGGCGCGGCAGTACAGTGGCTGCGCGATAGCCTGGGGGTCATCAAAAACAGTAGTGACGTTGAGACGTTAGCTGCGACCGTCCCCGATAATGGTGGCGTGTTCTTCGTCCCTGCCTTTGTCGGCCTGGGAGCTCCCTACTGGGATTCCTACGCGCGCGGCACCATCGTTGGACTGACACGTGGTTCGACCGCTGGCAACATTGCTCGCGCAACACTGGAGTCCATGTGTTATCAGACCCGGGATGTACTGGAAGCGATGACTTCTGATAGCGGTGTCCATCTCAAGACCTTGCGTGTTGATGGTGGTTCGGTCGTCAATAACCTGCTTATGCAATTCCAGGCTGATATTCTTGGTGTTCCGGTGCAGCGGCCACAGGTTGCTGAGACGACTGCCCTGGGTGCTGCTTACCTGGCTGGCCTGGCGGTTGGCTTCTGGGGCAGTACAGAAGAGGTGGCCGAGCATTGGGCTATTGATCGCACCTTCGAGCCAAAGATGAGTGCGGATCAGCGCGAAAAACTCTACGCTAGTTGGAAGCGCGCGGTCGAGCGTTCCATGCACTGGGAACAGGCGTAATACTGTAGCGCGTAGTGTAGGAGTGCAATTCGTAGCTCCCGGAAAAATGTAAGTGCATCACAGGGTGGCTGACCTTGCGCTCCTACACACGAATTTGTAGCGCATACCTTTTGTATGTGTGTCATGCAGCGGCAACTAACTGTTTTTGCCGCAGTTCCTTCAAAAGAAATGGAGTGAGCATCCATGGCAAGTCAATCTGTAGGCAGACCTACTGCCCTCTCTGGCACTCTTGGTGAAATGATCGGAGAGTTTTTTGGCACAATGGTGCTGATTCTCTTCGGCGACGGCTGCGTAGCGACCGTTTTCCTCTTTGCTAACATAGGCGCAAATGACGCCTCGACTCCATTCGCGAACGAATGGATTGTTATCATTCTTGGGTGGGGTCTTGCCGTTATGCTCGGTATCTACGTCGCTGGAGCTATCAGTGGCGCTCATATCAATCCGGCCGTAACTTTAGCGATGGCTGCAACCGGCAGACTTCCTTGGAGTAAGGTACTTCCCTACTGGCTGGCTCAGATTCTGGGAGCTTTTGTTGCAGCGGGAATCCTCTACTTTGTCTATCAAGGGGCACTCGTCCATGCTTTGTCGGTGAATCATCTGACCATTAGCCAGATTGCCCAGCCAAATAGTGGGGATGGTTACGGGTGGATTTTTTACACCTTTCCTAAGGGGTTTGTTAAAACATTCGGTGCCTTCGGTGACGAATTCGTAGGCACCGCTCTCCTCGTTGGCCTGATCCTCGCTATCGTCGATGGTAGGAACCAGCCCGTACAGGCAAACCTCAACCCCATGATCATCGGCTTCTTAATTGTGGCGATTGGTGCCTCCTTTGGACTCAACACCGGGTATGCCATCAATCCCGCCCGCGACTTCGGCCCGCGCCTGTGGATTGCCATCGTCAGCGGTGGTGCGAGTTTTGCCTCGGACAATTACTACTTCTGGATCCCCATTGTCGCTCCACTTGCTGGAGGTGTTGTTGGCGCCTTTGTATACGATTACACCATCGGCAAGGTGCTGAAGGCGAGGATGCTTATGAAGTCTGGCACTGCCGAAACAAAGGGTGAAGCCGTGCGAGAGCCTGCTGTCGAATAGTCTTTAGCAACCACACGAAAGGACGAACATACGAAACTGTCGAAGGATAGCGGGCTTTTCTTTCGCGGCTTCGTATGTTCGTGGTCACTATGCTCTCACTATCTTCAACAGTGCGCGTGCACAATCTCAGTAAATTGAGTAGCGAACGCTTCGATGTCCTTGTGATCGGCGGTGGCCTCACCGGCGCGGGTGTTGCCCTTGATGCGGCTGCTCGTGGGTATAGTGTTGCTCTCGTTGAGAAAGTGGACTTTGCCAGTGGCACGAGCAGCAAATCAACGAAACTGGTTCATGGAGGCATTCGTTACCTGCCGAACTTTGATTTTGCATTGGTGCATGAGGCTCTTGTTGAGCGGGGCCTTCTCTTACAAAATGCCCCGTATCTCGTGTCCCCAGTGGCGTTTGTCCTGCCTTTGTATAAAGGTGATCGTCATCCTGTAGGTATGCCGTTTACTACACCCGGAGGCATAGGCCTGGGAGTGCTCCTCAATATCGGGCTTTGGATGTACGATGGCCTGGCCGGACGCCGTAATATCAAAAGGCATCGCCGTTTAAAGCGCGAGGGTGTGCTGAAGCTGGCTCCAGCCCTGAACGCCGAGGGCTTAAAGGATGGCTACATGTACTATGATGCGCAGACGAATGACGCTCGTCTCACTGTGGCTCTCATTCGTACTGCTGCTCAACATGGAGCTGTAATCACCAACTATACAGAAGTCACGTCTTTTATTTCCGAACAGGGTAAAATACAAGGTGCGCGTATCCATGATCGCATAAGCGATCAGGACCTGGAGGTGCACGCCCGCCATGTTGTGAATGCGACGGGCGTGTTCTCAGAGGAAGTAGAAGCTTTAACTGGTACGGAATCGCTTGTACAGGTACAGCCGAGCAAGGGGGTACACCTGGTACTCTCACGCGAAGACCTCAAGTTAGGAGATGCGGCAATCGTTTTACCGGAAACAGAAGATAAGCGCATCCTCTTTATTGTTCCATGGGAATCCCGGGCAATTTTTGGCACGACAGACACAGGCTCTGGGGATCTCAATCATCCAACGGCTTCAAAGGTGGACATCGCTTATCTGCTGAAGTACCTCAACCGCTATCTTTCAGTTTCGCTAACCGAGGAGAACATTATCAGCACCTATGCGGGCTATCGCCCCCTGGTGAGCCCGCGAAAAACTGGACGTTCTACCGCCAGGCTCTCGCGGACGCACGCTGTCCTTGAAAGTCCTACCGGGCTGGTCACCATTGTCGGTGGAAAATTGACAACCTATCGACGTATGGCTCAGGATACTTTAGATGTGCTCAATCGCCGTGACGGCTCTCCCGTATTACACCCTACCCAATCATTGCCCTTACACGGGAGCGCTGGTTGGCCTGCTTTGCAGCGTGACCTGGAAAAGAAAGGCGCCGCGCTGGGACTCGGTCCAAAAACGCTCTCGCATCTGGGGAGAAACTACGGGTCCGGGGCGCTTGCGCTGCTGGATCTCATCATAGATGACCCATCACTCGCGCAACTTCTCATCGATGACCTACCTTACATTCGAGCAGAGGTTGTATATGCCTGTCGCTATGAGATGGCAATGACACCCTACGATGTTCTGGCTCGCCGTACCTCCATCACCCTGGAAGACCGCCGGCGCGGTTTAGACGTTGTCGATGAAGTTGCTGATCTCATGGCTAAGGAGTTCCAGTGGTCTCCTGAACAACAAAAGTCTAAGGTTGAAACCTTTCGTAGTGCGATGGAGGCGCAAATCGCCGCCGAAAAAATTGGCGTTGTGTGAGCGCTTCTCTCAGTATTTATTCTTGAAATGTAGAGGCAAAGAAGCATCGGCTGTTTCGTTTGCCTTTGTGGGTATTTAGTTCCCTTGAGGAGAGGCCATGAAAAAATTGATCAATAAGCCAGAAGATGTTGTCAAAGAGGCGCTGGCAGGGATGCTAGCCGCCCATGCTGATCTGATCAGTGTCGACATCGAGCAACAAGTTATTGTGCGCAAAGATGCTCCTGTCAAAGGCAAAGTTGGGGTTATCTCTGGCGGCGGCAGTGGCCATGAACCCATGCACGGTGGATTTGTTGGTTTCGGTATGCTCGATGCTGCCTGCCCTGGAGCTGTCTTTACCTCTCCCGTTCCTGACCAGATGCTGGCAGCTACCCGCGCCGTCAATGGTGGAGCAGGCGTACTGCATATTGTGAAGAATTACACCGGTGACATCCTCAACTTTGAAATGGCCGCTGAGCTGGCTCAAGCCGATGGCATCGAGGTGGAAAGTGTTGTCACCAATGACGATGTCGCGGTGCAGGATAGCCTCTACACGGCGGGCCGACGTGGCGTTGGAGTCACAGTCCTGCTGGAAAAAATCGTAGGTGGATTTTCGGAGACAGGCGCCCCTTTAGCTCAGGTAGCAGCACTGGCGCGCAAAGTCAATGAACATGGCCGTAGTATGGGTATGGCCCTGACCTCCTGTACCGTGCCAGCGGCTGGCAAGCCCACCTTCGAGTTAGGCGAAGACGAGATGGAGATCGGCATCGGCATTCACGGTGAACCGGGAAGACGCCGTGTCAAGCTTGCCTCGGCTGCCGAAATTACTGAAATGTTGGCAGGCCCCATTGTCGAAGACCTGGACCTCAAGTCCGGTGAACAGGTTCTGGCTTTCGTCAATGGCATGGGTGGGACCCCACTGATCGAACTCTACGTTGTATACGATATGCTGAACCGCATCCTGGGCGGGAAAAATATCGCGATCGCACGCTCGCTGGTCGGCAACTACATTACTTCGTTGGATATGGCCGGTTGTTCCATCACCCTGCTACGGCTCGATGACGAATTGACCAAATACTGGGATGCGCCCGTGCACACCCCTGGAATGCGCTGGGGTATGTAACGGCAAAACAGGCCTTTACCCGCCCGCCTTTGATAACGGGTGAATCATGAACCAGGCCGCCGTTCGTCCATGGTAGGGGCGACCCTTGTGGTCGCCCTGCTGGCCTGTATGGCTGACTGTTGCTTGTGGTCGCCCTGCTGGCTGGCCCGACTGGCTCGTTCTCTCTCGGCATATATGTATAGAGGAAGGAATATGCTTAATGACCAATGAGGACAACCTGCGCTGGTTGAAGCGTATTGCAGAAGTGTTACACGAAAATGCTGCCTATTTAACGCAGCTCGACTCCCCTATTGGTGATGCTGACCATGGCATAAACATGGACCGCGGCTTCAGGGCAGTGAGCGACAAGTTCCCAACTATGGCTACCATGGACGTCTCCAACCAGTTAAAAACAGTTGGCATGACGCTTGTCTCGACAGTGGGAGGAGCAAGCGGTCCACTCTATGGCACTGCATTCTTACGGGCCGGTACGGCTGCCGCGGGTAAACAGGAACTTGATACCGCAGATGTAATTGCTATGCTCGAGGCATTTTTAGGGGGTGTAGTGGCTCGTGGTAAGGCCCATACGGGCGAAAAAACCATGGTAGATGCGTTGACCCCGGCTGTGGAGGCATCTAAACAGGCTCAAGCTGAAGGCGTAACACTTCATGAAATGGCATTACGTGCCAGCCAGGCTGCTGAAGAGGGCATGAAAGCTACTATTCCACTCCTTGCTACGAAAGGACGTGCCAGCTATCTTGGTGAACGGAGCATCGGGCACCAGGATCCCGGCGCGACGTCCAGCTGGCTCATATTACGCTGCCTGGCAGAAACTGTGTAGGACTGTGCAGGACTGTGTAGAATACTGTCGTATTTTTGCAATGCGTGACATCTCTCGATAAAGGTATACTGGACTATGACCGTAGCGCTGGTAATCGTTTCACATAGCGCCCAACTCGCCGCTGGTGTTGCTGAGTTGGCTGGCCAGATGGCCCAGGGGGCGACCCCCATAGCCGTGGCCGGAGGAGGTGCAGGTGACATACTCGGCACTTCTGCCGATAAAATTCTGGCAGCAGTTCAATCCGTTTCCGGGCCAGACGGCGTACTTGTCCTGCTGGATTTGGGAAGCGCGATACTGG
The DNA here is from genome assembly GCA_041499255.1 of Ktedonobacteraceae bacterium. Lineage (GTDB taxonomy): Bacteria > Chloroflexota > Ktedonobacteria > Ktedonobacterales > Ktedonobacteraceae > UBA11361. The sequence continues at coordinate 19,347 of JBGQJX010000011.1, forward strand.
CTGCCGAAATGGCGTTGGAGATGCTCGATGACGGGCAACAGCATCGTGTTGCGCTCAGTTTTGCCCCTCTGGTTGAAGGTGCTGTCGCGTCAGCCATCGAAGCTTCGCTCGGTCGTTCTCTGACGGAGGTAAAGCAAGCAGCAGAAAAAACAGCGAATGTCACACAGTTGCAACTGTTGAAACCCCTCAGTGCCACTCAAGAAGAACCAGTTGAAGCTGTTCCCCCTCCTCCTCCATCGCTACAACCTGGCTTTCTTCAGGAACAACTCACGTTGACCAATCCTTCTGGCTTACACGCCCGTCCAGCCAGTCTTTTTGTACAGACCGCCGGCCGTTTTCGTGCCCAGGTAGAGGTCAGCGGGCGCGGACGGCAAGCAGAAGCCACCAGTATTATTGGGGTACTCTCGCTGGGTATACGCGATGGCGATACTATTACTCTTCGCGCCAGTGGAGAGGAGGCGGAAGCCGCCATGAAGGCGCTGAGAGAACTGGTACGCGTCAACTTCTATGAAGCATCTCCTGAAGTAACAGCAGCAGAGCAGGCGCCTCCTCAAGAAACGGGCGTCCAACAAGCTCCCGGTGTTCAGTCGCCTTTGCCTGCCGCGCAAGCAGTACAGGACATGTGGCAGGGTGTATCTACGTCGCCTGGCGTAGCCATCGGCCCTGCTCTCCTCTATACTTCGAGTAGTCTCCCCTTGAGTGCGCTTGAACGTCGTGCCATTTCTACAGACCAGGTAGTATCTGAACAGGAACGCCTGCGTAGCGCTTTATCCACTACGGCCGGTGAACTGCATACATTAACAGCAAGTTTAGAGAAGAGCATTGGCCAGCGTGATGCAGCGATATTTGAAGCGCAGGCACTGATGCTGCGAGACCCTGCTCTGCTTGAAGACACGCTCCACCTTGTTGAAGCAGAGCATATTGATGCCGCCAGTGCGCTGGCTCTGGTGGGTGAAAAGGAAGCCACAACCTTGGAGGGCCTGGATAGCCCTTTGTTGGCTGCGCGAGCTGCTGATGTGCGTGACGCCGTCAGTCGTGCTCTGCAGCATCTAAGTGACCGGATCATGGTAAAACAGGACTTGAGTGCGCTGAAGCAGCCTGTTATTCTGCTTGCCGAGGACCTTACTCCCTCGGACACCGCGCAGCTCAGGCCCGAAACTGTGCTCGGCATCTGTACCACCCAGGGAGGTCCAACTGCGCATGCCTCCATTTTAGCGCGAGCTCTTGGTATTCCAGCCATCGCTGGTCTGAATCAGTCCGTTATGCAGCTCATCCATTCTGGAGATGCATTGGGACTTGATGCGGATAACGGTCTGCTGTACTATCTCCCCAGTGCGGAGGTGCGCGCCCAATTGACACAGCGCCTGGCGCAACAACAGCAGCAACGAACGGCACTCAAGCAAGCTGCGCAACAGGAACAAGCGGCAGTATCCATCAACGGACGGCGCATCTACTTGCTGGCAAATATCGGCAGCGAGGCCGAAGCCGAGGCAGCGCGACAGTGGGGAGCCGAAGGCGTAGGCCTCCTGCGCACGGAATTCCTCTTTGCTACTGCGACTACCCTTCCTGGTGAAGTTGAGCAGCGCAACATCTATGCACAGGTATTTCGTGCTTTCAAAGGAACCGACCCGGACTCTAAAAGAAGACCGGTCGTCGTCCGCACGCTTGATGCGGGTGCGGATAAACCAATGCCCGCCCTCAATAGCGTTATCGGGATGTCCACTGAAGCCAATCCCCAGTTAGGATTGAGAGGTATTCGCATCTCTTTAGCACACCAGGCATTGCTCGAGGATCAAATCCGTGCGCTCCTGCTGGCCGCCGCTGAGACAGAAATAGAATTACACATAATGTTCCCCATGATCACCACCGTTGATGAACTAATCATGGCAAGAGGGGTAGTAGACCGCGTATATGAGCAGCTCAAACAGCGTCAAATTACCCTCCCCTCTTACCTGGCGCGTGTTCCAGTCGGTATTATGGTGGAAGTACCTGCTGCCGTGGTGATGGCTCCGGAGCTTGCCGAAATCGCGGATTTCTTCAGTATCGGCTCGAATGACCTGTTGCAATACACCGTGGCCTGTGATCGCACAAACGCCGCGGTTACTCATCTCTATAACCCCATGCAGCCTGCCGTCCTGCGCCTGATTGCTCAGGTAGCTGAAGCGGGGCGGCGAGCGGGTAAACCGGTTGCCGTGTGTGGAGAAATGGCTGGCAATCCCCTGCTTGCTCCAGTGCTGGTCGGTTTGGGCGTTGACGAACTGAGTATGACCCCAACTGCTCTGCCAAAGATCAGGGCTGCTCTTGACCGGCGATCGGCCCAGGAACTTTCAGATCTGGCCCAAAAAGTTCTCCACGTGAAAACTGTGACTGAGGTCGAGCAAATATGCAATGAATTTTGAACGCAACGTTGTCTTCCTTCTCTCTCCCCTTCCTTCTCTTTCAAGGAATCACGTTCGTTTCCACATCTAGCGCCAGAACAAAACGCGATAGAAGCTCCGCACTTTCGTCAATGTCTTTCAGAGAAACAATTTCCGAGCCAGTATGCAGGTAACGGCAGGGGATGCTGACAAGTCCAGTGGCTACTCCCGCTCGAGCTACCTGGATCACATCAGTATCCGTGCCTGTACCCGAGGCCTGCGGGTCGATCTGATAGGCTATTCCTGCCTCTTCAGCAGCCGATATCAGGATGTTATAGACACGCGGGTTGATATGTCCACCAATAGTAATCACCGGCCCACCATTCAACGCTATATCGCCGATCTCTTGTTTAGAAGTTTGCGGGTGGTCAGAAGTGAATGTCACATCAACTGCAACTGCGATAAGCGGATCAACGCCAAAAGCGCTGGTACGGGCACCGCGTAGTCCCACCTCTTCCTGCACGGTGGCGACAAAGAATACGCTCGCTTTGAGTTTTTCACGCCGCTCGTGGAGACGACGCATCGCCTCAACGACCGTGAATATTCCGGATTTGTCATCGAGTGCTCGTGAGACAACCAGGTCTCCACGCAGCGTCTCAAGCTCAGCTGCGCGAGTAGCCACACTGCCAATGGCGACTAATGCTTGTGCTTCCTCTTTGCTGTTGACACCTATATCGATCCACAACTCTGACAGTTTAGGCGCCTTCCCACGCTCGTCGCTTTGCAGTAAATGCACCGGTTTGCGACCAATAATCCCCAGTACCGGGCCATTTGCGGTATGAATATGCACTCGTTCGCCAGGTAATGTAGAGGGATCGAATCCGCCAATAGGAGCAAAATAGATAAAACCTTTGTCATCGATATAGCGAACAAGAAAACCTAGTTCGTCACAATGCGCGGTAAGCATGACGCGAGGGTTGCTACCCGGATTGAGTGCAGCTATGACATTGCCATGCACATCAGTACGTAGTTCATCAGTATAGTGTTGCACTTCCTCACGTATAACCTGCTGGGCGCGTTGCTCAAAGCCCGATGGACTTGGGGTAGCGATTAATCTCCGTAAAAAGGCAATGCGAGACTCTTCCATGAAATAACTCCTTTGTCAAGGTGAAAAAAGAGGTCAGGCAACCCCTGGATGCCTGACCTCAACTGCGACTGCTCGCAACTAGCGCACAAATTGCTTGAGCACTTCATCGACACCTGGATGTGAGCGATTGAGCCGGAGATCTTCAGCGCCAGTTGGGTCCGTGTGAAGAATCAGAATGCTTTGCTGAATACAGGTATTGAGTAGTTCCCGCGCCGACTCGCGAGTAAGTCGGCCACGAAAACGATTTTTTGGATTCACTGGATCTCCAATAAAATTCGACACGCCAATGATCGTACGCCAGGACCAGTTTCGATCGATATAGTCAAGGAATTGTAAAAATTGTGGATCGAGAACATCCATTGGCGGAACCACATTGCCATAAGCTGGAAGTTGGGCAGTGGTGCCAGTTGTAGCGGTTGGGTAGGAAATTGCGGGCATGCTTCCCGTGTTTCCAGAGGACATTTGCCCAAATCCACTTCCTGTTGTAAGAGGAAGGCCCATTCCACCAGCGTTCCCAGGAACCAATGGCACGAACTGATTCGCGCTGCTAATTAAATCTCGGCTGACGGTTCCTGGTATACCTACAACAATAACAGTTTTGTTTAGACGTAACTTTAAGCGGGCGCTGATACGAGTGAAATCTTTGTCACCGGTCATCAGAACGAATGTAGATATGGTTGGACGGTCAAAAACAGTTTCAATAATATCCATCAACATATTTAAATCAACGGTGCTTTGTACAACGGTGCTTTGTACGATAGTGTTCGATCCACCTGAGCTGATGGCGGGCATATGACCGGTGTTGCCCATTTGTTGAGCATTGGAATATCCCAGGGGACCAGTGTTACTCTGCCCTAAAGGTCCGGATGGATTCTTCTGACCATAAGGATTCTGATAGGGTAAAGTTTGCCGAGAGGCTTCACCTCGTTGGTAATCCACCGGGTCGTAACCCTCATCGGGTAATGGTTGCTCGTCCGCTGGCAAGAGGCCCTCATCCATATCGTTCTGAATAGGCGATTCTTGAAATGGGGTCCAACCATTACTGACATTTTGAGAGCTAAGTAGAGGAAGTGGACCAGAATCCCCGGTCGAGCTAGCAGTCCACTGACGCGCAGGATAAGAACCTGGTGGGAAGCTACCACTTCCCTGTTCAGAGGGCGTACCAGGCGAACCAAGTGAACCTGTCGGAATATTGCCTGTATAATGAACCGTCCCCATGCGGATACGGTCGCGTTGTTTCGCAGGACAATCGACACGATCAATCATCGCTGCAGTCAGGCTTCCCTTAAATGGTTCCGGCTGTCTAGACCAGTCCGCATAGGCGCGGGCTACCATAACAGTGCCATAGCGACGGGCAACCGCAATAAGTTCCTGTGGATCTGGTTCCCGCCTTTGGATATTCAACATACTGTAACGAATGTTCTCAAAATCGATGAATAAAGCAATATCTTCGGGCATTATCTTCTCCTCTCATAGGGAGAAACCGCGCAGGCCAAGAATTATGATAATTGTTCAGGTACTCAGATACTACTGGCAAATAG
>JBGQJX010000012.1:0-24216 GCA_041499255.1 Ktedonobacteraceae bacterium
CCGGTGATTATAGCGAAGAGGGTACACCCGTTCCCATCCCGAACACGGCCGTTAAGCTCTTCAGCTCTGACGATACTGTAGGGGTAGCCCTATGGGAAAATAGGACATCGCCGTTTCACCCGCCCACATAGGCGGTTTTTCTGTGAATATCTCGCGCAGCTATAATTCCTCCAAAGCTTTGACCAGGGTATCTATCTCTTCCTCTGTGTTGTAAAATCCCGTTGAAACGCGCAGGGATTTCATTGAAGGAATATTGCGGATATAGATATTATGTTTCTTTTGAAGTTGGGTCACAACGTCTGTCTCATCCCGTCCCTCTAATTTAAATGAAATGAGGCCGCTGTCACCAGCAACTGGTGTAAGCATAGTAAGGCCGGGGACAGTTTTGAGTGCGGAATAAGCATATTTACTCAGCGAAGCGATCCGCGAGAATAGCCAGGGGTAACCAACTGTTTCCTCCAGCCATTGCAACGTTGCTGCCTGACCCGCTATAGCAGCCGGGTGGGCGCCACCCATCTCGAAGCGCTGGGCGCTCTTTTTCAATGCCCATTCAACTCCCTCTTCATGTTGCATAGAAGGATACCCTACGTACGTGGAATGGATGGCGTTCAGAGCCTCGCGACGGACATACAAAGCTCCAGTGCCATCTGGCCCACAGAGCCATTTCTGCATCGGGATAGCATAATAATCGGCACCGAGCGCTTTCACGTCTACTGGTATTGCTCCGGCAGACTGAGCGCCATCAACTAAAACGGGGATACCATACTCGCGACCCATATAACAGATTTCGCTCACATTTACCAGCGCGCCTGTTGTCCAGAGGACATGAGAAAGAACGATTAAGCGTGTGCGGGGAGTGACAAGATCCGCGATGGCTTTGAGGGCTGGTTGCTCGCCGACAGTGCCTATGTCGGCAAAGCGGAGGGTAATGCCGTACCGATCACGAATCTGGTAGAGAGGCCCGAGTGCATTAAAATGCTCGTGGTTGGTCGTAATGACTTCATCGCCCTGTTGCCAGTTCAGACCATAGCTCACAATATTCATGCCTTCCCCAGTGTTGCCGGTGAGCGCAATCTCGCTTTCATCTGCATTGAGCAGGTGTGCAACTCTACTGCGGGCGTTATCGTGAATGGTATGAATAGCCTCCCAAGCGGCTGCTCCAAGTCGTCCTTGAGAGTATTCATTCTGGAGACGTTGCTGCATGGCCTGAAGCGTGCTGATCGGCAGAGGACCAAAAGTTCCTGCATTAAAATATAGCCGCGAAGTAGTGGCAGGCATTTCATGGCGAATGTGTTGGATGTGTGTATCATGTGTATGGTATGTCAGATCGGGCAATTCAAGTCTCCTTTGTTGGTTCTGGTAGAGGTTGTTGTTTTATGTTAGCATGTAATCGTAGGCCGTGCTGACTGGCTACATATACTTATGATTATACTTTATCGAAAGGTCTGAAGTACACTTTCATGCGCATTCGGAATTATCGACAGGTGGATATCCCAACCCTCAATGAGTTGCTACAACTGTCAGGTGAAATGGATGGTTTTGAAGCGAAAGATATGCTTGATTTCGATGCATGGCCGATAGACCCCGAACTCGAGGCGGCATACAAAGTATTTGTAATTACCAATGATGATGAGTCGATTGAGTGGGGGCAAGGTGGGACACTGGAAGGCGTTGAGGGAGAAATAGTTGGCTTTACGGCTCTACGTATGTGGGAAGATGCAAGTGCTTACCATTTTCTTTGTATGGGTACGGTACATCCACAGTATCGAAGACAACAAGCTGGCCGCGCACTCATGATCTGTGCGCTCAACTACGCCCGTATCATTGCCGCAGAATTTGAATTTGAGGCAGAAGAGGAAGGAAGGCCTATTTACCTTGAAGCACTGCTTCCTCTTCGTGACCCTGCTTCAGTTTATTTGGCGACGAAGTGCGAAATGCAACCGACGGATGAATCGATGGTAGAAGGAATGAAACTCTATCGACGTGAGCTTTAAATGCGGATTACTGCATGTCATGGTTTCTTCCAGAAAGATTGGTTTGGCCCCTAAGTTTAGACCTTCTCGAATTCTGTTTTGACAGTATACGTGCCGTCGGGTAATTGTTCTATACGGTAATCTCCGAAAAGGACGGGATCAACCAGGCGCAGGCAGAGAAAGATATGCACCGCTAATTCGCGTATTTCGATCTCGGCATGGGCGCTGGCTCGCATTTCTATGAAATGTCGCCAGGCGCGCGCGTTCCCCGTGGTGACAATAGGAGCCTCGGTCTCATTGGGTAACACAGAACGGGCGCATTGTTGCACCTTTTTGCGTAAATCTGTTCGCACTTCTGCGCTAAGAATGTCCACACCTGCCTGCTGCATTTCCATTAGCCGGTTGGTAAGATTAGCATATTCGCTTGCCGCGCGCTCTATGCGTTGTATAAATTGGTCATGCAGAACTGTGTCTTGAGCATATTCAGGGCGTTCGACAAAACGCAATACCCTTCCCGAGACATAACGCTGACTTACTTGAGAAAAGCCAAAGCCCGCCCGGTGTCGAACCAGTTCATGCGTAACACTGCGCGACACTCCATAAAGCAGGAAGCTAAAAGTTGCGTGCTCAAAGACCGAGCCATGCCCTGAAGATTTGAGATTATTGAAGTATCGTTCAGCGTGTTCGTTAAAGGTGCGCTTAGGGCCAAAACTCATATAACAAACCTGACCTGCGACCTTACACAATTGTGCGCCATCGGGCAGTTTTGTTGGATCGTCCAGATACTCTCCAAAGTGGAGTGACGGATCAAATCCGGTCAGGAAATCTGTCAGCGCTCTCAAGTGAACGTTTGGACGCGCAAGTAGCGCTACTCCTGGATTGAGGAGGTAGAGAACACCTCCTGGGGAACGGTGGATGAGAGAATGAATTGCGGTAAAACCAAGATCTTCACTCCCATTGAGTTGGTGGAAAAGAGTCTCAAAGTCGATTACAGACACCGACGTCTCCTTGCTACTAACTGTATGCTTTTCCGCCAGTCTAGCAGGTTAGAAGTCATTTGGCTACTAGTTGACCGGCAATTGAGATGGCTCAAGCAAGGCATCCAATGTGGAGCGACGGATTCGGTACGCCTGGCGTGTACCGCGATGAGGCAAAGTGATTGCCTCCAGGACCCCATTTTTAATCCAACGTCGCACAGTAGTGTCGTCCACCCGCAACTTTTTAGCTACCTCACGGACCGTGAGCAAATCCGCTTCGTCTTGTACCACTTTATCCTCTTTCTTATCTTGTACTAAAGTGACTTCAAATAGATGTATAGCACAGGATTGCATACATACCTTCTATTTTACTATAACGACGAACATCCTCTTTTTTGGTAACTTTGTACTTAAAAGTCTGTTCTACTGTAATTGTAAGTAATGCATCTTGAACTTTAGAAACATGTTGATAATAAAAATGAGGAAATTACACTCCAATCGCTTGTTAACCGCCAATCATAGACATGCTACGATTTGCCCGCTTAAATCGCTTGTCTCCAATGTAATGTTTGAGTTCTTTATTCCACACTGCGCGGCGAATAGTGGCGGCTAAAATGTCGTCAGAGGCGTCAGAGCGGATAATGGCACGCAGGTCTGTCTCTACGGTAGCAAAGAGGCAGGTGCGCAATTGACCATCCGCGGTCAAGCGGATACGATCACAGGAGGAGCAGAATGGTTCGCTGACGGGATTGATAAAGCCGACCTCACCGATTCCATCGCTAAATGTGTAGCGGCGTGCTGTTTCTGAGGGGTCACCCGTGGTGATCTGTACAAGTGGGCCGTATTCTGCTTCGATAATGGTCTTCAATTCAGTGCCTGTCAGGATATCTTCTTTGCGCCAAATCTGATCAGCGTCGAGCGGCATAAATTCAATCCAGCGAATAACATACGCTTTACGCCGCGCCAGGCGTGCGAAGTCGAGGACTTCATCTTCACTAAAGCCACGCATGGCGACGGCGTTCACCTTAATGGGGTGAATTGAGGGATATTTTTCGAGTTCTTCCAAACCCTCCAGTACACGGTCAAGCTGATTGCGCCGGGTGAGTTGTGCGAACTTCTCGGAAACCAATGAGTCCAGGCTCACATTAATGCGGTTAAGCCCTGCCTCGGCCAGCGCACCTGCCTGTTGTTTCAAAAGGATACCGTTGGTAGACAGGCTGAGGCTGCGCAACCCCTCGATTTTGCGCAATTGCCGTATAAAATCAGGAACATCCCGTCGTACCAGTGGCTCTCCACCTGTCAGGCGAATTTGCTCAATTCCGATGCTGACAGCAACGCGTGCAATGCGCTCTAATTCTTCGTAGGAAAGAATCTCAGCTTTTTTCAGCCATGGCAAACCTTCGGCTGGCATGCAGTATGTACAGCGAAAATTGCACTTATCGGTAATTGAGATACGCATACTTTTTATGCGCCGACCGTAGCTATCGACGAGTAATTCCATTTGTTTTACCTCTTTGCGGTTCTGTGTACACAAGCTTTTTGTATCATTAACTATAGCACAAGAATGCTTATTTTGTCATATCCGTTATGTGTCTTTGTGCCTTTTTCTGCTGCTATATAGTTACGTATATCACGTTAATCGTTACGATATGTGCTGTCGTGTAGTTCATTTCTGGCATGATGTGTCTTCATCTGTTTCGCGTAACAGGTCTGTCTGGTGGGATTTTAATAATAAACCGGGAAGTGCATGAAGCTTTTCGTGCACTTCCCGGCTTATATCTTGATTGCTTTAGGAACTAAACATCGTAGTAGAGTGCAAACTCTATCGGAGTTGGGCGCAGGCGCACCTCGTCGGCTTGAGCGCGTTTTAAATCTACGTAATGTTCAAGCACATCTCTCGTGAAAACATCGCCTGCGAGCAGGAAGCTGTGGTCATTCTCCAGAGCATCCAAAGCTTCATCTAGTGAGCCAGGGACGGAGCGAATCTCGCGCAGTTCCTCTTTTGACATATGGAACAAGTCTCGGTCTACCGGTCCAAAGCCATGATCAGCTGGCTCGATTTCCTGGCGAATGCCATCGAGTCCTGCCATCAGCAGGGCTGAGAAAGCAAGATATGGGTTCGCGGTCGGATCTGGCGGTCGGAACTCAACACGTTTTGCCGATGGACAATCGGTGAGCGGAATACGTACGGCGGCACTGCGGTTTCCCTTAGAGAAGACCAGGTTAACAGGCGCTTCGTAGCCTGGTACAAGACGTTTATAGCTATTGGTGGTAGAAGCCACGATTGCCAGCAACGCTGGAGCGTGGGTCAACAGACCGCCGATATAATAACGAGCCACCTGAGAAAGGCCTGCGTAGCCATCGCCATCATAGAAAAGAGGTTTTTCGCCACTCCACAGGCTTTGATGGACATGCATACCGGAGCCATTGTCACCGAAGATGGGTTTAGGCATGAATGTAACTGTCTTACCATGCTTGCGGGCTGTATTCTTTACGACATACTTGTATAGCATCATGTTATCGGCAGTCTTTAAGAGCGTATTGAAACGGATGTCAATTTCTGCCTGACCGGCCCCACCAACTTCGTGATGTTGCGCCTCGACCAGTACCCCTAAATCTTCGAGGAGGAGAGCCATCTCGCTGCGAATATCTTGCAAAGTATCGTTGGGAGCGACGGGGAAGTATCCTTCTTTTACGCGCATACGGTGGCCAAGATTGGTAGAGCCGTTGCGTGAATTGTTCCAGTGAGCCTCTTCTGAATCTACCTCTGCGTATTGGATGTTTTCTGCGGAGTTGAAGCGAACATTATCGAAGATAAAAAATTCTGCTTCGGGGCCAAAGTAGCTGGTATCAGCAATACCGCTTGAGCGGAGATAAGCTTCTGCTTTACTGGCAATGTAGCGGGCGTCGCGGCTATAGGGCTTCTTGTGACTTCCCGGACCTGGGTGAGCAATATTACAAACCAGGCTCAATGTTGGTACGGCGGTGAAAGGATCCATAATTGCCGTATTGGGATCAGGGATGATGAGCATATCGCTTGCGTCAATGGTTTGGAAACCACGCACACTTGAGCCATCGAAAGCCTTACCCTCGACAAAGGTATTCTCTTCAAGTTCGCGCATGGGAACACTGAAATGCTGCCATGTTCCCGGTACGTCTACAAACTTGAAGTCAACCATTTTTGCGCCGCGTTCTCTGGCAAATTGCAGTACTTCTTCCGGTGTCATGCCTTCTATTCTCCTTATCGATCTATCCCGGCCACATTGCTGGAATAGCAGGCATCTATTGCCTTTTTTCATTTTTAGCTGTTTTGTACAATTGTTGTAAAATGATCAGCGAATTGCTGATCTTAATACCTTCTTCTATGATAATGCACTCTACTACCTGTTACTATAGATAGTTTGTCAGAAAGTGCCCCTATGAATTTTGGGCAAATTGCACAAATTACTGGAAGTAGTCTCAAGCTGTACTGAAAAAACTGTGATAGCTTTGAAATCTTGCGTATATCAAGAAGAGAGAGTAATATAAGCGGCAACACAACTTCAGGAGGGGCTTATGGACGCGCAGCACACGTCTAACTCAGTGCAAAAAGTACAGCCGCCAGCTCCGAAGCAACCTCGTAGTAGTTCAATACAACGTATCGTCATACCTGCGAGTCTTTTTTTGCTCGGTATAGTATTTGGGGTGTTCGCTTTGCTAAGTGCCGCGCTATACATTTCCGGTGAACGGCAGGTTCTTCCAACAACTAAACCACCCCAAGGTAGTGATATTGTTGTGCAGGTTGGTATTCATTACATAACTCATCTCGTGGAGAGAGATTTGCAAGCATCAGGCCTGGTGAAAGCTTCAAATGTAACGGTTACAATGGTGCAAGGCGATCAAATGACGATTAACGGAGATGAGCAACTCCTTTTAGGAGTAACCAGGCCTTTCAGTATCGTTGTACAACCTACTATTTCCTCTTGCCAGCTAGAGATGCATGTGATCAAAGCTGATCTAGCAGGTATTTCCATAACCGGCTTCGTCGCAAATTTTGAAGGTCGCATTAATCAAGAGCTACTGGCCAAATCAGGGAGTTTGCCAGGCGGCTTTGAGTATTGCAAAACGAGTGTTCGTACTTCTCCTCAAGAAGGATTGTTTATTACGTTTTCTGCAAAGCCCTTGTAAGGAAGCTGTACGATAATAATACAGCCTTTTTTTGGAGATGCATTTCAAGATAGATATTCGATGACATTTTCGCACGACAGGTAGAGGGTAATTCGATATTCTTTTGAGAACTGCTTCTCCAATTGTTGTTTAGCCTTCTCTTCACTGTTGTAACGTACAGCCAGGCGATAAATGTCCCAGTGCGCTGTCTCTTGATCTTCATTCATTGAAACGGTGCCACTAATCGTGACAAAGTTATAGCCATCTTCAACACAAATGGCTATGCGTGGATCACGTTTCATATTGAGATCTTTGATGCGGCCCGCCTTGGTGTTCATCATGATAGTATCTCCCTCCAGGAGATACCACATCGTCGTGAGTTGAGGTGAACCATCTTTGTTCAGGGTAGCAAGTACGGCAAAACGGCGTTCATGCAGAAATGCACGCGCTTTATCAGATAATGTGGCTGGCATATATATTCTTCCTTTGAATAACTGAGTATTGGTATAACAAATCTGTTGTATGCAATTTACGTTATGTATATTCTCTCTCTTGCGCCACTCAGGGCTTGTAACTCGTACAAGTCATCAAGATCATCAATTGTATCAATATCCAGGGCCAGTCCAGCGCTATTATATATGGTACTGCTCAGTTGCCACTCATTAGCTGCCCGCTGGTATTTTTGCAGGCTGTTGATACCAAACAGGTACGGTAGAGCTAAGGGTGGACGAGTGAGGAGCGCGTTTGTACCGCTGCCATCGCGCGATGGCGCGAGAACGACTGGATAATTGTAAGATTGTTCAAGGAAAGCACGGACGTCCGCAGTTTGAAGTAAGGGCAGGTCAGCGGCAATGGTTAATAAAGCAGGAGTTCCAGCCGCCAGTTCCTTAAGAGCTGCAACATGAAGGGATGCATTATGACCTGGTAACTCTTCAGCAAGTGCCTGGACACCGCATTCTCGAGCATAATCCAGAACCTGTGAGTCTGGGCTGACGACAGAAATTTGTTCAAGCATATTGCTATCCTGTAAGGTACGCAATACGTGATGGAGCATATCTAAAACCAGGGTGTTGCGTTGTTCCTGTGACAAATATGGTATAAGACGGCTTTTCGCCTTGCTCAAAGCTTTTACCGGTATAAGTGCTCTAAATCTCATGGTACTACTGCAAACCTGCCACCTCTAAGACCTTGCGCGCTAGAGCTGCCTTGGCCTCACTATTGTGCATAATGGTGTTAGTTGTCACTGTGGGTATTCCCAAATCCTCGATCTCGCTCGCGAGATGGGCATCCTGCTGGTCAATTATCATGATATCCAGGAAATCGCGGTAGCAACGAGCTACGCCAACTGCTGATACTTCCATACCAAGGCCACTCATGAGTTTATCCGCCGGGCCTTTAATAGGCGCTCCGCCAATAATTGGGCTTACGGCGACGATCATTCCACTGGCTTCGTGGAGCGCATTATGAATGCCGGGTACAGCTAAAATGCTGCCGATACTAACGATGGGATTGCTTGGCGCTAGCAGGATTGCATCGGCCTTTTTGAGTGCATCGATCACACCTGGCGCGGGTCGTGCCTCTTCGGCACCAACAAATATGACATCCTGTACTTCGTCTTCGCAGCGTCGTTTGACCATGTATTCCTGGAAGTGGAGCAGGCCGACGGGGGTACGAATATGAGTAGCCACGGGTTGATCTGTCATGGGCAAAAGACGGAGGCCTAAACCGAAATGCTTGCCAAGGCCATCAGTAACTTCGCTAAGCGTTTTACCCTGGCGTAGCAGATTGGTGCGATGAATATGTGTTGCAAGGTCGCGGTCACCGAGCATAAACCAGTCGTCATTGCCATAATATGTTAACTGGGACATGGTATGGTAAGTATCGTTCTTGATGCCCCAACCATGGGTTTCATCGACCACGCCAGCCAGTGTGTATGTGACTATGTCAAGGTCCGGTGAAACATGGAGGCCGTAAAATTCGCGGTCATCGCCTGTATTGCCAATGACCGTAATGTTGTTTTGGGGGACAACTTGTACTAATCCCTGTAAAAAACGTGCTGCGCCGACACCGCCAGCAAGAACAACAATCATAACATATTTCCTTGCATCCCTGCTGACTGTAAGTAGACGCGCTCGCGTCGTTGCAGGAATGGCTTACAAACCTCTAATTAATCAAAACGTACTATTAAAGTGTTCAAAGGGAGGCGCTCACGTCGTTGCGGGTCAGCAGCAGCATATCCCACGGTAATCAGTGCATGGGGAATTAGACGCGTATCTAACTCAAGTGCCTCACAAACGATCTCCGGGCAAAAGAGCGGAGCGCACATCCAGCCAGCATCCAGTCCCAGGTCATAGGCCATCAGCAGCATGTTTTGAATGGCTGCTCCAAGGCTCTGGATAGCCATTGTTGTTTCGTCGTTTTGCCGCTTTTCATCAGGGTAGCGGTCCAGGTCTTCAAGATATAGGCAAGGAATGATGATTGCGGGGGCATTGAGTATGCGCTGGCGTGACTTTTCGAGACGAATATTCACTGTCTGTGTGTCTTGTCTATCCATTTCCAGGTTTTGCCGCCAGGTTGTACCCATCTGTTCCGCAAGTCGCGCCTTAGGTCCTGCCGCAGTGAGTATGACAAAACGCCACGGTTGCCTGCCATGCGGGGAGGGAGCCCAGCGTGCAGCCTCGACAATTTGCTCTACCTGCTCGCGTGTAACAGGACGCGCTTGATATTTCCGTACGCTGCGCCTGCCCTGCAAAAGAGTGGCTAGATTATCTGCACGTGCTGGTTGAGTGGCCTGTCGAACAGTAGAATCAGTTGTCACGTTAACGATATTCCTTTTCTCTACTTCTCCCGCACCGCTCTGCCGGCTTCACTCACTGCGTTCAGCTTCCCTTGCCGACATACGCTTCCATTCCCATCAACGAAATAGGTCTGTTGAGCTATCCCGCAATAAGCACTTCGCGTCACTTTCGCTGGGTATATACGCATAACCACGGATGAGTGCTGCCGGAATGCGATCAATCTTGCCCATCACAAGCTCAGCTGCCGCTGCCAGTTCGTCAGCCACCGCTATTGCACTGGCTTCAAGTTGGTAGCCATATGGATCACGTTGACCCCGGTAGTCAACAATTGATTCCAGGCCAGCAACGCCTATAGCCATATTGACCTGACCGTTGCGCCAGGGGCGCCCCCAGGTATCAGAAATAATGATGGCGATATCAAAGGCGCTATCTTCTCCCGCGAGCTGTTGCAGGCGCCTGCGCAACTCGTGAGCGGAGCGGTCGGGATCAACAGGTAAAAGGGTCAATCCGCGGTCGCCATTGACATTCGATTCATCAACACCCGAGTTGGCACAGATGAAGCCATGGCTTGTTTCTGTAATCAATACACCATGGTCCATACGTACTATGCGGCGGCTTTCACGCAGCGCCACCTCTAGATGTTGAGCGTCCTTTTTGCTTTGTGCGGCGGCTATGCGGGCGAACTCTGATGGCTGCACTTCTTCAATATTCACGATTCGTCCCTCGGCTTTAGAGACGATTTTTTGGGTTACAACGAGTATATCGCCACGCTGAAGCGCCAATTGACTTGTTTGCATCGCTTCATAGATGATGATACCCAGGTCTGTGCCTGGGGGAATCTCACCGATGCCTCTAATAGGCAGAATACGTAGTTCTTCGCTCATATGCCTCCTGATGGCATCATTATAACGTTTGCATGGCAATACTGCAAATTGTAAAGTATTGGGGAGAAGGGGTTTTATGCTTCACGACATTCGAGACGAGTTCCTCTTTTCCCCAATCGGTGCTCTTCGTGATATAGTACCCAAAATGCTGCCACGGTCACTCTATAGTATGTGACGGCTGAAAGGAAACTGTGAATGGGCTGTACATGATTTCAAGCAGGTTGTGTGGTATTTTGTAAGAGGAATATTTAGGAATCAGCAAGTGCAGTTTCTCAAGAACCCTGGTTTGATGGGAGGCCTATTGCTGGTTCTTCTTGAGAAAAATACGTAAAAGGGAAGTAAAATCGTGAACGAACAGGAACAAAATAAGACAGCAGTGGTTATTGTGGCCCATCCAGATGATGCAGAGTTCGCAGCGGCTGGCACTATAGCAACATGGGCAGATGAGGGTTGGGAAGTGTATTATGTCATTTGTACGGATGCTTCAGGTGGTGGTCCTGATGATGCCAGAGATGTGGGGCGGGAGGCGCGTTTGTTGATCTCAAACACACGGAAGAGCGAACAGCGTGCAGCCTGCGAAATTCTGGGGGTGAAGGATGTCGTCTTTCTTGATTATCCCGATGGCCAGTTGCAACCAAATTTAGAATTACGGCGAAGCCTGGTACGTGTGCTACGGCAGTATAAGCCATACCGCGTCTTGTGCCAATCTCCAGAGAGAACCTGGACGCCGGCCTATGCCATTGGACGCTATCATCCGGACCATCTGGCTGCTGGGGAGGCCACTATAGCAGCGATATATCCTGCGTCTCAGAACGGGTGGGATTTTCCCGAATTGCTTGCAGAAGGCTTGCTTCCCCATAAAGTACGAGAAGTTTATTTCTCAGGTGCGCCCAACCCAAATTATGCTGTCGATATCACCGAAAAGTGGGATTTGAAGCTAGCTGCATTGCGCGCTCATACCAGCCAACTTGCTGAGAGGTTTGATGAAATAGAGCGAGTAGTCTACACTCGTTCTGCTGAGTGCGGGGCAAAATATGAGATGACCTTGGCAGAGGAGTTTCACCGTACCACGAACCCATAAGAGAGAAGCGCCCCTTGTTGAACGCGAATGCAGCAAAAACCCTTGCATTTGTCCAGACTTTTATGACATACTTAGATTAGAGACCTTCGGGGCAGGGTGTAATTCCCGACCGGCGGTAAGGCGTAAAGTTGATACTTTTTCGTCAAGCCCGCGAGTCAACGGCGAGTCGTTCTTGGCAAGCTGTTTGGCAGATTCGGTGCAAATCCGAAGCCGACGGTTAAAGTCCGGATGGGAGAAGGTTTAGCATATATACGGATTCTTACATCTTGCTGCTAAAAAACAACAAGGTTAATCAGTGTATCCGCTGTGCTCTTCTAATGTCTCCCTCAAAAGCCTCCCCGAGTCAATTGAATTGATGGGTTCTCTTTGTTTTTGGATCTACCCGTCAAAAGAGCTATGACTGAGGGAAGTATATGAGTGTAACAACTTCTAATGGGAAAGACGTATCATTAAAGATACGCAAGTATGCGCGAAGCGATACAGAGTTATCGGAGAGACCTGTATCTGAAGGCAAACCTGCGCGCGCAAATTCATTTGCTGCCGTACAGCGAATAATGTCTATTGCTCCCTCCCTTGCGCTGGGCCTATTCTTGTTAATTGGTTGGTTTGTAGGTACAACATTTGGGCATGTGAACAGCCTTGTCCTACCAGCGCCGGGAGATGTCTTAGCCAGTTTAAGCGACGGCTTGAGCTCTGGATTATTCCAGGGCAACGCGCTGGTGACGATCCAGGAAAGCTTGTTGGGCTTTCTCCTGGCTTTGTTTGTGGCTTTGCCGCTGGGGTATGGATTAGCAAAATCTCGTTTCATAGCAACTGCTGTCCATCCTTACCTGGCAGCGGGACAGGCTATACCCGCTATTGTCATTGCACCATTGCTCGTTCTCTGGTTAGGTCCGGGTTTAATCCCCATCATGATTGTGTGTATGCTGGTGGTGTTTTTCCCAATGGTAGTAACCGTTGTACTGGGAGTACAGACCATCGATAAAACTCTCACCGACGCTGCGAGGGTTGAAGGGGCTTCTGGCTGGCCGTTATTGGTGTCAATAGAGTTCCCACTGGCACTGCCCGCGATTCTTGCTGCCATA
Source organism: Ktedonobacteraceae bacterium (assembly GCA_041499255.1). Taxonomy (GTDB): domain Bacteria; phylum Chloroflexota; class Ktedonobacteria; order Ktedonobacterales; family Ktedonobacteraceae; genus UBA11361. The sequence goes on from JBGQJX010000012.1 coordinate 12,945, forward strand.
CGCACGGGCCTCACGCTTTCTATCACCGGTGCACTGGTGGGGGAATTTGTCAGCGGAGGGGACCTTGGCCTGGGCGCCCTGGTTCAGATTGCCAAAACCCAGTATAATACGCCGTTTATGTTTGCCACACTGGTCGTGTTGGGAGCACTGGCAGCGCTCTATTATGGCGTTAGCTGGTTGCTGGTTAAGTTGGCAGAGGCGATATATTAGCCCCTTTGCTGCGGAAGTTTCACGAAACTATACAGTACATACTACAGACCTGATTGGAGTATTAAATGATGCACAGACGTCATCGACTTACTTTTGTGTTGCCTTTTTTAGGCATGTTGATCCTGCTGGTTTTTTCCACCGCTGCCTGCGGTAGCTCTACGACTACTAGTGGCACTACTCCGGCGACGTTGAAGAAAGTTTCTATTGGCCTGGGTTATATTCCTGATATCCAGTTTGCGCCATTTTATGTTGCGCAGAGTAAGGGATATTACAGGGATGCTGGCCTGGACGTGACCTTTCACCACGGCATAGTCAATGATCTGATTGGTTCGATGGTGCTTGGTCACGACAACTTTGTATTTGCGAGTGGTGACGAGGAACTGGTGGCACGAAGCAAGGGGCTAAAAGTTGTCGATGTGGCAACGGTCTTTCAGAAATATCCTGTCAGTCTGATTGTACCTGCAAACTCCCCAATTCAAGCACTTGCCGACCTGAAAGGCCACACTATCGGCGAACCTGGACCTTTTGGTTCGACTCATGTGGGCCTCCTGGCTCTCTTGTATCAAGCGCACCTGACGCCCAATGATGTGCATATTCAATCAATTGGTTTTACCCAGGTGGCGGCGCTGATTGGACATCATGTTGATGCAGTGGTCGGTTACTCGAATAATGAGCCGCTGCAATTGCAAAAACAGGGCTTTGCTGTGCGCACCTTCGCAGTTTCTGATTATCAGCCACTCGTTTCCAACGGTATTATTACCACTGAAGACACGCTGCACAATCAGTCCCAATTAGTGCAAGGTTTTGTGCAGGCGACATTAAAGGGATTGAAGTATGTCATTGCTAACCCATCTGACGCGGTGCAAATCAGTAAGAGCTATGTTCCTGGGATGGATCCGGTGCGTGCAATGAGTGTTTTAGAAGCGACGATCCCGCTCTGGCAAAGCGCCAATGGTCAACCTGGCTATAACGATAAGGCTACCTGGCAAGCGATGGAGCAGTTTCTGGTGACACAGAACATCATTCCTGCTGGAGAAGATTTTTCACAGGCGTACACGAATCTTGCTGCTTCATAGGCATGTGAGGGTGTGATGGAATTGGGGTAGCCGAAAGATAATAGGCAGTCCGAGAAAAGAAGTTCCCGGACTGCCTATCTTTATCGGTGATGCCATACGTCATATTGCTTTCTATTACCAGGGCAATCCCGATGATATTGCTCCATAATTTTGGAGATAGCCGGGGGATTAATTTGGTAGAGTATAGATTGCCAGGTTTCTAAAGAATACGTTAGTTTTGCTGTCTGCAGCGAGGCCAATCGTGCCACTAGGATAAAGTGCACTGATGGCCATGCCCTGTTTGTGTCCATTCAGGTAAAAGGTGAAAGTGTTGCCGTGAATTACGATGTCTATGGTTATCAAACCGTCATATTGGATTGTAGCCCTGTGGCTGAAGAGCGTTGTTCGCTGGCCGGTGCTGTCGTTATAGACATTAGCTTCCCATGTACCTTGTGGGAAGAGTAAGAACGAAAATGTTCCCTGATGGATAAGACCCGGCTGGTTGCGGAAGAAAACGCCGAAGCCCCCTTGAGAGTTGGGGCTTTCATTGATCTGTACCTGTAATACATAATCGTTTGGGATGCCGTAGCCATTGGGAAATTTATCCAGGAACATACCGGCTAGAAATGAATTACTTGTATTAGCCAGCTCGGTTGCTGAAGAGCCGCAGCTCACGCTGGCGTTTGGACTCTTACTCCAGAGCGTCCGTTGGTTGGAACATGCCGGTACATTATCACTGTAGAGCAGTTGCCCGGCTGGTACCAGAGCTACTGGAGGTTGCTGTCCAGGGGTGCCGCTTGTTTGCGTTCCAACCACTGTGGTAGATGTTTGTCTGGCAAGACCACCCGACAAAAAATGCAAGAAGCTTGCCGCTCCACCAACGACCAGCAAGAGAGCTAATATCCCGCCGAGGAGGATCATCCACACAGGCTGGCAGCCTGTGCGTCTGGTCTTTTCTCGAGGAGTGGGAGAAGGAACTTTCAGTTTTTGCTCCCAGGTAGTAGATGGTGACGCGGTTGGAGTGTTCATTGTTGGGGCTTCGTGTGGCGGCAAGAGCGGGATATCTAAGACGGTGTCGTTGCTCGAGAGCAGCATCGACGTTGCCCGCTCAGGTATTACTTCATGACTTCTATTGAAAGATTGAGATGTAACATTAGCGGGTACTGCGGCACGGAGTGCACGAGCAAGTTCACCCACACTATCATAGCGTTGATGAGGTTGTTTGGCAATGGCCTTCATTACAACTACTTCGACGCTATGAGATACGGTTGGATTCAGCGTAGAAAGCGAGGGCGGTTCATCAATCGCGTGCTTGACGGCGATAGAAACTGCAGTTGGACCAGTAAAGGGGACGCGTCCGCTGAGCATTTGATATAAAACAATACCAAGCGAATAGACGTCTGTGCGTTTATCGACAGGATTGCCAGTAGATTGTTCAGGTGAGAAATACTCAGGCGTACCAATGATTGCGCCTGCGCTGGTCAACCCTGATGCAACTTCGTGATCAGCTTCCGCGGTCTCATTGAGTATTTTAGCAAGGCCAAAATCAGCAAGGACGACTCTCCCATCCGCATGGAACAGGATATTGCCTGGTTTCAGATCACGGTGAATAATGCCCTGGGCATGGGCATAGTCCAGAGCCGCCGCTGCCTGATCAATAATGGGCAAAGTTTCAGAGAGAGACAGCCTGCCACGTTTATCCAGTACTTCTCGCAGCGTGCCACCTGTGATATGGGGCATTACGAGATAGGCCAGTTCATCCTCTTCGCCATATTCAAAGATAGGCATAATATTGATGTGGTCGAGGGCCGCAATAGCATCTGCCTCGCGGCGAAAGCGGGCGAGAAATTCAGTTCTTACCCTGGTGTCTAATAGTAGACCGGGCATAAGCACTTTGACGGCTACAGCGCGTCGGGGCCGAGACTGTTGTGCGAGGTAGACTGCACCCATACCTCCACGCCCTAGCAGGCTCTGTAGCGTACATGTGCCGATGGCGTGCCCAAGTAACTGGTTGCTTTCAATTGCCACACTCGTCCTCATCTTCTCAAATATACGGTATGATCAAGTAAAAATAGAGCATACGCCCAGATATAGTCCCTTTGATAGGCTCATGATAGTGTCATCGATTTTCCGTGGTTTACCTGTAGTATCGTTGAAACTCTTGAATAGTAACATCGAGCAAGGAACAGGTAAGATAGTTACAACATCTCGTTTCCTCTATTATATGAGACGCATAAGCGGGACTAAATGTTCCTTTGGCGGCATGGAGTAGTATTTTCTGGGAAGCTTCACTGTTCGGGTGGTTCTGTATGGATGACAACTGAATCCAGATTTGGGTATATCTGTCGCAATGCGCGCTTGATCTCTTCTGCCCAGATATGTACCTGGCTAAGGGGAGCATGAGCTGCAAAAATTGTATGGAGTACCAGGTCTAACTCATCCTTTTCCCCATTATTTTGTGCTTTTAAGGGTCGGGATCGATAGAGATGCACATCATGAGCGCTGCCAGCGCCAGCAATCTCGTCGGCAATCTGGCAAATGCGCGCAGCCATTGCTGGATACTGACGTGTTACGTCCAGACGAGACACGATATCTACTGGGGGAGCTTCGAGGTGGGTCGTCACGCGCCGTATGTTTCGGTTATTCTGTAAAACTGCTTGTTCAAGGCGTGTAGCAGCTGCATGAGCTGCTTGGAGATCCATATCTGTTTGCAGTTCCAGGTCGAAATCCGCTTCGAGGAGTCCATTGACTTCCCGCACACGGATATCGTGTGCATGGACACCTTGTAATTCGGCCAGGTAGTGAATCTGCTCGATGACCGTTTCGCTTTGGGAAGCGGTAGGCTCTACATGGACCACAACGTCTACTTCACCATTTGGCTTAATTGAGCGTGCTATCTCTTTCGCAGCAGCTTCTACTTGCTCACTAACCTCATGAATTTGTTCAAAGGAGAAGGTTCTTGGTGCTCCAATGACTACATCAGCAAAGAGCTTGTTCCCAACGCGACGGGCACGTACCCTACGAACTTCGGTCACGCCTTTAACCTTCTCAATGTAATGTTGTAGCTGGCTGGCTTCCGCTCCTGGAGCACGATCAAGCAACACGTCAATGGTTTCTTTGGCCAATTGTAGACTGACCAAGATGACGATAAGCGATACTCCAAGGGCGGCAACTGCATCGGCGTAGTTGAGCCACGCAGGTAAGTGGAAGACAGAAGCAAGGTAGACGATCAGCAGGCCGATAATGACAATGGACGAACTCCAGATATCTGTGCTGAAATGTAAAGCGTCAGCCTCTAATGCCTGGCTGCCCAATTTACGGGCTACACGCAAAAGGACTCGTGAGCGGGTGAAATCGACTACGATAGAGACAGCCATCACTAAGAAGGCCCAGAGGCTTACCTCAACATGCCCTTCGTGGTAGAGAAGACGACGAGTTGCTTCGTAGATAATCCATACAGCAGTCATTATAAGTAAACCTGCTTCAAAGAATGCAGAGAGATTTTCGATTTTGCCGTGTCCATAGTGGTGGGTTTCATCGGCTGGACGATCCGCAACACGCACAGCAAAAAGAGTCATCAGCGCGGCCACTAAGTCCAGACTGGAATGTGCCGCTTCTGCGAGTATACCTAGGCTGCCAGTAAGTATACCGATAGTCAATTTGAGGCTGGTGAGACCTACAGCGGCTCCTACTGAAGCGAGGGCTACCGTAGTTTTTTCCTTATGAGCCTCTTGCGCTTTTGTCATGAAATCCTCAAAAAGGTTCTATTTTAAAGAATGAGATCATGTGTATTGTATGAAAAGTAAAGAACGAGGGCAAGGGCGTAGGAGAGTGACGAGAAAACAGAGAAACAGAGCGTTGACATTTCGCCCATCTACTGCTATCCTTTATTATAACAACTACATAGCAAGTCTGACCCGCGTTGAACGAACATAGTATGAGTTTAGTCTCCAACAGCGATCCGATGTTTGGTGAAAGTTCGGAATGGATGTACCAGCTCAGAACCGCGTCGTGAGCGGCTGGCCGAAGAAAGTCTTATATAATATATAGGGCAAGTAGGATCAGGTGGGTGGTTCCCAGGCAGCGATATAACCAGTAAAGTGGTCACAAGCCCTTCGTCACAATGTAGTGAAGAAAGGTTGCACGGGAGCAGATTTAGTGACAAGATGGGTGGTACCACGGGAGCAGAATGAGATGACGCTCTCGTCCCTTCAGTTTCGTATTGATGGGGACGAGGGCTTTTTTATTGCCCGCTTCTCTCCATCACGCTCATTTCTTTCACGTCTTTCATGGAAGTGAAGAGAAGGATGAAGATGATGACGAAGATCAGCGTTTCGATTGTGAATGTGACAAGCTATACCGGGTTGGAATTGCTGCGGTTACTTTCACAACATCCCCATTTCAGTGTGGAGTCGGTGACGGCGCGCAGTGCCGCAGGTAAGCGTTTGCACGACGTTTTTCCTCAATTCAACGTTGGATTGAAACAACACGACCAGGTCTTTCCTGGACTTGATCCTACCCTTGTGATTGCGGAAGAACCCGCACGAACGGAACTCGCTTTCGTTTGCTTGCCACATGCCGCGGCAGCTGAGTCAGTTATAAACTTATTGGAGCATGGGACAAGGGTAGTAGACCTCTCGGCAGATTTTCGTTTGCACGACGCGGCGACATACGAGGAGTGGTATAAGCATACTCATCCCGCACCGGCTTTACTGGAAACAGCGGTGTATGGATTATGCGAGCGTTATCGTGAACGTATAGAAGGGGCAATGCTTATCGCCAATCCCGGTTGCTATGCGACAGCCGCTCTCCTTGGTCTTTTACCAGCAGTAACAGCAGGTGTGATTACCGAAGATATTATTATTGATGCTAAATCGGGGGTTAGCGGAGCTGGTCGCAGCCCGACGCTGAGCACCCACTTTGCTGAGACCAATGAGAATGTGAGCGCTTACAGCCTCTCTGGACATCGCCACTTACCCGAAATTATCCAGGAGTTAGCGGCGGCGGGAGGTCACCCGCTCAACCAATCTCTAAGAATTACATTTATCCCGCACCTCATACCTATGACACGTGGCATTCTGGCGACGTGTTACGCTGACTTTAAGCGTGATGCGAGAGTGAGAGCTACGGCTACAGAGGTTCGTGCGCTCTATGAAGAATACTATGCGGAGGAACCGTTTGTGCATGTCGTGGATCACCCACCGCATACCAAGTGGGCATATGGCAGCAATGCCTGTTTTATCTATCCAACTGTGGATGCCCGCACCGGGCGCCTGGTGGTGATTTCTTGCCTGGATAACCTCGTCAAAGGTGCCGCGGGACAGGCGATACAGAATGCAAATCGGCTGTATGGATTGCCTGAAACAACCGGAATGCCATCTGTGTCTCTGTATCCATAGAGCGAACCAGGGCGATCACAAGAGTCATTCCTGATACCACGGGGCGGCTCCCAATGTCGCTTTGCGGTTATAATGCGATAAACAAATGAAGAGGAATTTTCTATTATGGCTATTACATTTTCTATCACAGCAGAGGGCGATGTGATAAACGATCAGCACCTGATTGCGCAGGTGTTGCGCGAGGCGCTTCCCTACATCGACTTTTTGAAGGGGAAGACACTGGTGATAAAATTGGGGGGTAGTACGCTTGAGCATCAACGCGGTGTCTTGCAGGACATTATCTGGTTACGCGCTTTGGGCGCTAATCCTGTGCTGGTGCATGGCGGTGGACCATATATCAACGAGTGGTTGAAGAAGCTAGGCTTACCTGCTCGTTTCGAAAACGGTTTGCGTGTCACAGATGCAGCGACGCTGGATATTGTACGTATGGTATTGTTAGGCCAGATCAACCAGGGGTTGGTATTGATGACTTCTGAACTGGGCGGGCGCGCCGTTGGCTTGAGTGGAACTGATGGAAGTATGGTCTGCGCACGCGTAGTTGACCAGCGGCTTGGTTTTGTTGGAGAGGTTGAGTCGGTTGATCCTACACCTGTACAAACCTTGATCGATCAAGGCTATATTCCGATTGTCGCTCCGCTTGGCCAGGGACCAGGGGGTAGCTGCTTGAATATCAATGCTGACCTGGTAGCCGCCCATTTAGCGGGAGCGCTCAACGCTGAGAAACTCATCTTTCTGAGCAATGTAGTAGGTATCTGTCGCAAGGACGGGACGTTGATATCGGAACTGGGCGAACGAGAAGCAAAGCAACTGATTGAAGAAGGCGTAATCAGTGGTGGCATGATACCCAAAGTTTCCGCCTGCCTGGATGCCCTACTGGCGGTGCCGCGTGTACATATTGTTGATGGTCGAGAACCGCATGTGTTGTTGCGAGAATTATTCACCGACCAGGGGGCCGGCACAATGATTAGAAGGCATGAAGCATGAGCAGAAGGTTCAGGTTATGAGAAAGCGTGTTGAGCGGTTGCGCGGAATGCATGATATCTTACCTGAGGAGTATCAGCATCAGCACTGGGTTATTGACAGCCTGAGTACCTTCCTGTCCCAGGCGGGATATATGATGGTCGATTCGCCGATTCTTGAGCGCAGTGATCTCTTTCTTTCAAGCTTTGGGCAGGAACTCTGGCAGAACTTGTATGCCTTTCGCCTGCACCAAAGAGACCTTTGCTTGCGTCCTGAGTACACGGCTTCTATATGCCGCCTGTACCTGGATCATTACCAACAGCAGCCATTGCCGCTGCGCTTTCAATATGCTGGGCCGATTTTTCGCTATGAAGCGCCTGGGCGTAATCGCTATCGTCAACACACGCAATTGGGCATTGAGCTTTTTGGTGGATATACGGCCGCTGCTGACGCTGAAATTTTGCAGCTTGCCTGTGATATACTACAAAAACTGCATATTACGCAGTACCGATTAGAACTGGGGCATATTGGTGTTGCCAGCGGCTTCATACAACGCTTGCATCTTGACGACCACGCGGCGCGCTTGTTGCTTAGCTTGATGGAGCAAATTAGTCGCTCCGACGAGGGGGAACAGGCGGCCCGAACCCGGTTGGAAGCTCTCTATCCAATTAACACGGTTGGAGCAGATAGTGTACAGTTGGCAACAAATGATGCGGCCTCCGGGGCAGAGACTCGTTTCATTGCGTCGCTGCTAAACGGCATCAGTATCTCTTTTGGAGACGACGCTCATCGCAGTGAGGTTATTGAGCGCTTTTTATGGAAAGTGGGGCGGGGCGAGCAACGGCGGCAGATTCTGCATGCGCTAGACTTTATGCGTGCCCTGCATGCTGTTTCTGGTTCTCCACCCATGGTTTTTGATGAACTCAGTGAGCTGTTAGATCGCTACGAGCTGGACGCGGAGCCGCTGGTTGAACTGAAACAGCTCGTGGAGATTGTTGAGCAGTGTGGTGTGCCTCCCCAGCAGATTGTGCTTAACTTATCACTTGGGCGTGGAGTCAGCTACTATACCGGACTTGTTTTTGAGATACATAGCCAGGATGAGGAGGGCTTTGATGCTCAACTCTGTGGCGGAGGGCGGTATGATCGACTGATACGTGCAGTAGGAAGTGGTCGTGATGTCAAAGCCTGTGGATTTGCCTTTGGCATAGAGCGTCTTCTCGCGCAATTATCTAGGGGCGACCTACCGCAAAGTACATCAACGCAAACGCTGGTCATTCCTGTTAGCCAGAGCGATGTGCCGTATGCTTTGCAGGTGGCTCGCGCTGCGCGTTCGCAGGGTCTGCGAACGGAGGTTGATGTGACTGGCCATGGCGTCGGGGCCGGTTTGAAATTGGCGACAAAGAGGCAAATACTGCTAGCAATAATTGTTGGCGAAAGTGAACAGCATGCCAGGGGAGTGACCATAAGAAATTTGGAGACGGGTGAAGAACGCTTTGCTCTCCTAGATTCACTGGTAGAAGGTCAATTGTCGATGAAAAAGGAAACTCTGTGACAAAGGAACAAGAATTACGTGTAGCACTGCCTGGGAAGGGCGCTCTAGAGGCTGCCACTCTGGCCTTTCTCGCTGAGTGTGGCATGAAAGTCAATCGCAGCAACCCACGCCAGTACCTGGCGCGCATTGGGAGTATACCTGGATTGGAGGTGGTCTTTCAACGCGCAGCTGATATACCCTCGCTGGTGCAAGATGGTGATACTACGCTCGGCATCACTGGCTATGACATCCTGGCTGAGCAGCGAGGGTATAGTGATGAGGGGAATATTGATGATGATGATGACGACGATATTATCGTATTGGAGCGCGATCTTGGTTTTGGCGCCTGTCGCCTGGTCGTAGCGGTACCTGAAACCTGGATCGATGTGAGTACCTGTGCTGATCTCTGGCACCTGGCAGGCTACTATGCAACACAGAAAGGGCGGGGTCTGCGTATTGCCACGAAGTATCCCAACTTGACAGGGCAATTTCTACGTCGTCACGGTATTACGCATTGTAAGATTGTTTCTCCACATGGAGCGCTTGAGGCTGCGCCATTGACCGATACGGCTGATTTGATTGTTGACCTGACCGAGACTGGTACGACGCTGCGCGAAAACCACCTGAAATTGCTTAATGATGGTGTTGTTTTGCGTTCTCAAGCCTGCCTGATTGCCAATGTGCGCCTTTTGAGCCAGAACAAAGAGGCTTTACGAATGGCTGCGATGATGTTGGAGTTAATTGATGCTCGTATGCAGGCTCGCAATCGTTCGGTGCTTACTGCGCATGTGCAGGTTGAAAGGGCCGAGGAGATACAGTCCATCCGCGAGCGGTTGAAATCGCGTATCCCTGGATTTGAATTTCTTACTGCAAGTTCTGATACGAATAACTATGTGCGAGACGATTCTGTGGGCCGCTACGGGTTGAGTATATCTGGAGTGATAAATGTTGGAAACACTAGCGCAGAATTGTTGGAGGCTGTCGCCGTGTTACGGAGCATGGGGGCAGAACATGTCGATATCACTCCGTTGACCTATCGTTTTGAGAGGGAATCTTTGCGTGTTCGTAGTTTGTACGAACGATTAAAGAGGTTGCGTTGAATAGCACAGGGAACCTGGTCATATTTGATTTAGATGGTGTGATAACCAGCGAAGAGGCCTACTGGGACGCGGCGGGGTTGACCTTGCATGAACTTTGCTATAGCCCGAGCTATTGGTACATAGAGCAGAGCGTCCTGAGCACAAATGGATATTATGTCCCGGTTGATACTGCTGAGGAAAGTCGCGCGCTCAGTCGCGCTATGTTTCCAGAAGTGGAAATACTTGAACTCAAGGCACGCGCTATCAACTCCAATTGGGATACCTGCTATACAGTTGTGTGTTTGCACCTGATTGACCTGTTATCAATCGTTCCAGATCTCCACAGCTTAATGCCCTTACAGCCCTGGGATGCTGAATGGCTTGTAGGTTTTAGGGAGCAGGTCGCACGGAGATGGCGAATGGACGTACAAGATGTACAGGCAGGGCGGAGTTTTCAGGGCGACCGCGAGTTCCAGGGTTATACACGTTTAATCTCGTTGTTTGATTTACCTGTCTTTAAAGGGTTTGTTGGGCTGGGTTTGATTAACCGATTGGACCTCTATGCGAGTGATTTGTTGGGGTTTTCAATAGAGGGTGTATTTTCACGTTATAGCCCTTTCTGGGCTTTTTGCCAGGATATCTTTCAAGAATGGTACCTGGGAGATGATCTCTATACTCAGACGTATGGTCATGCACCTGCCCAACCGGGCAAACCTGGGTGTATTCACTTTGAGCGGCCCCTGCTTCCTGTAGAAAAGGTGCAATTTACCCTTGGAAAGCTGCGACAGCAGCAGTATGTGCTGGGTTTAGCTACCGGGCGTACCTACCAGGAGGCCATCTTACCTCTCGATATGTATGGTCTAAGCGGCTATTTTGATAAAGAGCATATAGCCACATATGATTACGTTGAGAGAGTAGAAGCCCTGCTGCGCGCCCAGGATGATCAAACATTACTGGGTAAGCCGCATCCCTATCAATTTCTGGTGGCAGTTAATCACAGCTATAGCGATGTTGTGCTCATGAGAGAATCTCTGGAAA
>JBGQJX010000013.1:0-23576 GCA_041499255.1 Ktedonobacteraceae bacterium
ATATACTCCTGCTATGAAAATTCATGCAAACAAATCCGAGAGAAGCAAGATCACTCCACGTTCCATGGAGCATAGTTGCAACAATGAAACACGATGTTTCATTGTTGCAACTATGCTCTACCGTATGTTTCAAATTTGAAACATACGGTAGAGCAGCTGAAGGTATCGTTGTTTCGCACGTTATGGGGAAGGAAACTATCATGAGGGCAATAGAGCAGGCTGTTTGGGCAAACAGGAGGCTTCTATCAGCAAAAGCGTCATTGAAAGGGAGTGGAAGGTTCGCCCAGAGAGGAGGCTGCGTTTTCTTTGTTTTTGCGTGGCAGTTATTTAGAGCTTAGGCCATTTTTCGCCAGCTCATATTTTACCATCTTCCGCCAGAGCGTCGTCCGGCTGATGCCGAGCAAAGCGGCGGCACGGGCGACATTTCCATTGCTCGTTTCTCATGCCTGTAAAATCGCCTGTGCCTCGGCATTCATACTATGATCCTTCAAAACTTTTACCGTACTGTTGGAGACGGCTATTATTGGCTCCACCTTCTCTTCAGCAAGCGCCGTTGTATGCAGCATTGCAGCGTCTGGCGGGCGACGAAATTCAAGGGGGAGATCATCTACCGTAATTATCGGCTTCGTCGTCAGATACGTAACACGCTCCAACATATTCTCAAGTTCACGCACATTACCAGGCCAGCTATACTGCCCCAGGGCATCCAGAGCCTCTGCAGTGATTGCCAGGGAACGCCCAACTATGCTCCCTTGTCGTTGCAAAAAATGCTGGACCAGTAAAGGCAAATCGGTACTGCGTTCCCGGAGCGGCGGAATCTCGATTATTAACACATTCAAACGGTAATATAAATCTGAGCGGAAGTTCCCTAGCCGTGACTCTTCACGCAGATCCTTATGCGTCGCTGCGATGATACGCACATCAGCAGGGATCACTCTCTGCCCCCCCACACGTACAATAGTGCGCGTCTCTATAGCACGCAGTCAGAAATCATTAGACCTGTTGATCCAACGATATCTTCCAGGCCCGTCTCTTGACGATGGCTGGTGACTGGTTTCAATGTACAAAGACAAGGAACGCGACCATGGACGGTATCGAAGACAATTTCCTCATAGGAAAGCAACTGGCGAGCATCCAACGCCTTGGACAATACAGCAGGTATAGGCAATACGTCGCGTAATCGCCTTCCTGTAACCTTCGCTGGTGCAAGACCAAGCATAGTTCCGGCAGGACTATTCATCTGTGAGATAACCCCATCGTGACGTAACAGCATAATTCCCTCGGGTAGTGTCTGTAGAATAGTCTTCATCTCAGCAAGAAGGTTATTGGCGTTGCTCAACCACACCTGCATCTGGAGTTGATTGCTAATGGCTTGCGCAGCCGCTGAAACCATACCAAGTGTATGAGGATGACAGTGTTCATGTCGACCAACAACGGCCAGCACACCAATTGCCTGGCCCAACAAATCATGCACAGGGGCAGCGGAGGTATATAAAGGATGGAGTAAAGCGCGATAATGCATCGCTCCTTCGAGCTGGATTGGGAAGGATTCTTGCAGGGCCAGGGCCAGAGCATTCGCGCCTTGTTGCTCTTCACGCCAGGATACACCTATCGCCAGGCCAAGATGTCCAAACTCATTCATCATAGATTCGTCACCAACGATATCTACTATTCGCGCATCGGTATCGGCAAATACCACAATGCATTCAGATCCCTCCGCGAACTGGTACAGGTCTTCCATAGCCGGTCGTACTAATGAGAGGAGGGAATGGGAGTAATGAATTTCCGCCGCGTCACTGAGTTGTCCCTGGTCACGATCTATCCGCATTCCTCGTATATCTTCTCCCTCTCTGGAAGAGGCACCATAGGGATCCAGGCCCTGCGCAACGCACCGCCGCCAGGACTGGACAAGCGCAGGAGGCAAGACGTCCTCCGGCAACACACCCTGCAGTACAAACTGCTTCCATATCGCCCAGTAATCGCGCCCGCTATTACTCATCGTCTCCATACCCTCATTTTTGGACTTGTTTGGCCGTTGCAATTTTGTAATATTATCTCAGGTTAACGGTAGTATAGCATAATGTCCAGTTTCGCATCTCACCTCTGTACAGTGCTGAGGCTCCTGCCCTTCAATACCCGGGAGGAAGCGCCGCCCCCTTCAGATACTGACAACATTTCTCAAAACTGCTATACTCAAATGAAGCAAGAGACACGGCCTGGAGGAAACATAAAGTTGGCTACATCACGTAACGCCATTGTGGTACACAGCCCGCATTCAGGTAGATCAGCATTCCTACCAGAGGCGCTTGCATACGCTGAACAAGCTGGCATTCATATTGTTCAGGTTATTCCTATTTCAGAGATCGATGGCCTACCTGCCCAGGGGTCCTTATGGCGCGCAATGGGCATCGATATCGCTATAGCTGCGGGAGGTGACGGACTGATCGGCGGAGTGATTACCCATATCGCTGAAAGCGGCCTACCTCTAGGTATTCTGCCACTTGGTACATCTAATGATATTGCCCGCACCTTAAATCTTCCTCTAGACCTCTCACAAGCAGCTCAGGTTATTATAACCGGCAAAGATCAAGAAATAGATATTGCTGTAGCTCAGCCAGCTGAACAGGCACCACATACTGCGAATCCTATTCCAGGTGGTCCGGTCCTCTCGCGCGTTTCTGCCCGCAAGCATGGCTATTTTGCCCACGCACTGATCGTTGGTCTCAATGTGGAGTTCGCTCGTCTGGCAACCAACGTGGTGACCCGCCAGCATTATGGCCGTTTTACCTATCCTCTCGCGGCTTTAGAGATCCTGCGCAATCACCAGGCGCTCGACTTCGAGATTCGCTTCGATGGACTGGCACTACCACCTACGAACACTTCAACCTGGCTGCAAACCGCTGCAGGACAATCAACGAGCATCGAGCAAACTACTCTCCGCTATCGCGCTCTTCAGGTTGCCGTGATCAATGCACCTATATTTGGGGGGGCATGGCAATTATCCATTCCAGGCGCAAAAGTGAATGACCGCTTGTTGGATATTGTGATTCTGGAGGAATTCGCAACAAAAGGTCTCAGCACGAAACTCGCACAATTTTTTAATCTACAAAATCCGCCTTCAGAGTCTCAGCCAGATGGGGAAGAACCCTCAAACAATCACAATCCCGCTGATTTAAGTCACATCCCCGGCATTCACCATCTCCAGGCGCAAAATATTACCATTACAACAGGGGCTGATCCACAGGATGTGACACTGGATGGAGAGGTTCGGGGTCAGACGCCAATGCACATTCACCTGGCAAACGAGCGGTTAAGGGTGATGGTCCCACAATAATAGCCAGCTTCTTGGTCAGCCAGAAACCAACTTCAACCGAGGGACCAACGCCAAAAACGAATACGAGTGTTCCGAGGCCAACCGTGCCACCCAACAAAAATCCGAAGAAGAATGCAGGTAAACAAACACATAGCCCGGGTCGGTAAGATAGTTTACTTACAGCCCAGGCTATGTGTTTGAAATATCTTATACTCCTGCAGGCAGAGCGCTACCTACTATGAGAGTAGTTATGCGTTGTTTCCTCGAGGGGCAAGCGCCCAGAAAAGCATAGCCACCAGTGCGAAAAAGAACAGCGTTACCAGGATCATTAATGAGTCTACCAAATCAGAAATATCGAATTGGAAGATAGCTGCTGCAATAAAGATCAGCATCAGAAGTATGCCAAATGTAGGGAAAATAAGTAATGCGTTCAGCCGTGAACCAGGAGCTGCTGGACGTGGTTCACGCATCATGGCTTGTAAATCAGTATCTAATGGTTCCATGAACAACCTTTCTACCTCGCCAGACATAGCCATTGCACTACGCCTGTGCGGTACACACACTTTCGCGCTGACTTTCGGCCTTCAACTCGCAGTCAGAAAGTCATATAGCCTTTAGACTCTATTATAGTTCTTGTTCGCCCCACACGCAACCGTTTCACTGCTCAAAAAACCTAAAAAAAAACGGCCACTACGGCCTACGCAACGGAAGTCTGAACAGGAACAGACCAGTTATGAGTATCGGGATCTGGAGAAGAATGCTGGTCAACTGCGCTAGAAATAACGGGCAGAGAACGAAACCTGTTGAGGTAACGACGTAACTCGTATGCATTGATTTGATACATCGAGCCTTCTACCGTCGCGGCAATCTGGCCATCGGCTATCGCACTACATATGTCGGCAAAAGTTGGGGTACGGTCAGCCATGAGTTAACCTCCCTACAAAATACTGCGGCTCACTATAGCATCGGACTTCCACGATTGTCTCATGAACCTCAACGCCATCAGCCTTTACGTGCTTACTGTCGTAACGAGTTTTCTTCAAGTCCTACTATAGACAACACCGAGAATGGTCCTTTTATTTCAATTACCAGCAGTCTCTACCGTTTACTCTTCCTCCTCTTTATCTTCGGTCGCTGTCTCATCTTCGTCCAACAAACCTTTCATAGGCTCAATATACATCATCTTGTTGACAAGGTCAACCTGTTTAATAATTTCTTTGATTGCAGGTATCAATTGTTCTTTTCCACCTGTCGCCGCTTTGACCACATAGACATCATTACTGCCTGTCTCTATGATATCAATGATTTCTCCTATGGTACGCCCATCGAGGGTGACAACCTGTAATCCAACAATGTCATGTTGATAGTAGGAATCTGGTGGAAGTTTTGCCAGTTGGCTAATTGGAATGGCGAGTATGTGGTTGCGTAAAGTCTCAGCAGTATTGGCATCTTCAATGCCTGCTAATTTCAACACGACCATCTCCCCTTTGTAGGGTCGAGCACTCTTGATCTGGAAACAAAGGTGGTCAGGTCCAAGGTAGATGGTTTCAAGTTCCTCGAAGCGACTGGGGATATCCGTAAATGAGAGTATTTTAAGCTCGCCACGAACACCAAAAGGGGCTACCACTTTCCCAATAGTAGCCCATTCTGTTTCATTCGGTTTTGGCAAAGGTGATATCCTCTACAAAATCTCTAATGAGGTGTGCCGACCTTCACGCGCGCCACCCGATCTCAGCAGGGTTCGCATGGCCCTCGCGACGCGCCCCTGGCGACCAATTACTTTCCCAAAATCATCGGGGGCAACATGGAGTTCAAGAACCAGGGCATTGCGATCATTACGCACTTCGCGCACCTGTACTGCAGATGGATCATCGACGAGTGACTGAGCGATATACTCAACCAGTTTACGCATTTCCAACCCAACCCTTATTTCATATGCAATTATTCAGCTTCAGATACTGCGGCAGCTTTCATCTGCTCAAAACGCGCTAATACTCCCGTACGTTTGAGAAGTTGCGCCACCGAATCTGTCGGCTGCGCGCCATTTTTCAGCCAGCCCAGAGTCTTCTCTTCATCAATCTTGATCACAGAAGGATCAACCATGGGATTGTACCAACCTAGTTTTTCAATTATTCGACCGTCGCGAGGAGAACGCGAATCGGCAACGACTACGCGATAGCTGGGTGCCTTCTTCATACCCGTGCGTTTTAAACGAATTTTGACAGTCATGCTTTGTTTTTCTCACCTCTTCCCCACATTGGGGTCTGTATTTATTGCAGCACCACGTTCGAGCGCGGCGCATACAGCGCCCCTGAACTACGGCTTCACTAGAATAGCATGGAGAACAAGAATTGTCAATCTCATTTTTTAGTGCTCGCCACCGACCCTGTGCAATTTCACAAAGTTTGTTCGCGACTGGCTGGCTACCGGTAATCCTCCCATAATCACTACGTGTTCACCCCGCTTTACAAGCTTATCTTCTTGCAAGCGTTGTTCAGCCGCGGCAATCAGTTCCTCGGTCGTCCCCCGCATTTCTATACGATGTGGCCAGACGCCCCACCACAGCGCAAGCTGCCGGTAGACTCGCTCTGAAGGTGTATAAGCCAGAATCGCTGTACGTGGACGGTCTTTTGAGATGAGATGAGCTGATGTTCCAGAGCGCGTAAAGACGACGATGGATTGTACGCTGGTCTCCTCGGATAGAGCCCGTGCAGCGTGGCTGACAGCGTGAGCCTGGGTAAGTCGCTTACACTGCGGTTGTAGCGCCGTCCGATTACCCGCCTCTGTCTCCAGGGCAATACGCACCATCATCTCCACAGCCTCAATCGGATAGGCGCCAACCGCTGTTTCGCCGCTGAGCATCACCGCGTCTGTGCCATCGAGGATCGCGTTTGCCACATCGCTGGCCTCAGCCCGTGTTGGACGCGGATTGCTGATCATAGATTCTAGCATCTGCGTCGCCGTAATCACTGGCAAACCATAATCATTGCACTTACTGATGACGCGCTTCTGAATCAGCGGCACCTTCTCCGGTGCCATTTCAACACCCAGATCTCCGCGCGCCACCATCACACCATCTACCACGTTCAGGATCTCTTCAAGCCTGGAAATCGCCTCCGGCTTCTCCAATTTGGCGATCAAGGGAATTGTCCCCTGTGACTTTTTGCCGGTCTGCTCACTCAGCTCCGCTTGAAACTGCCGAATCAGGTGTTTTGCCTCCAATACATCCTCTGGCTTGCGCACAAAGCTGAGTGCTACATAGTCCACGTCGTGCATCACCCCAAATTTCAGATCTTCGCGATCTTTCTCCGTCAGCGCGGGCGCACTCACCGCAACACCCGGAAGATTGATGCCCTGGTGTTCTTTTAACAAACCTCCATGCACAACTCGGCAGCGTACGTCACTTTCATCATAGCCAAGGACACACAATTCAAGCAAACCATCTTCTAATAGAATGCGGTCTCCAACCTTCACATCTTGTGGCAATGATTGATAGGTCGTTGCTATGGTTTGCGCGTCACCACTAATTGGACGTGTGGTGATCGTTACTTCGGCGTCGTCTTTCAGCAACACTGCTTGTCCATCCTGTAGTCGCCCCGTACGTATCTTTGGACCTTGTAGGTCCTGCAAAATAGCAACCGGACACCCCAGGCGCGCTGAGACACTACGTATGCGTTCAATGGCTTGAGCGTGTTCATCATGCGTCCCGTGCGAGAAATTGATGCGGGCAACATTCATTCCTACCCGCATCAATTGCTCGAGACGTTCTTCACTACTGGTTGCCGGGCCTATGGTACAAACAATCTTTGTGCGTCGCATGGCTGATCTATCCTTTAGTTCGATATACTCTTCAGTCCTACGCGCTATATTGTAGTACCTCACCGGGGAACTAACAAGTCCACACCACAGGCGACCTTCATCAGAGGTCTGTCCCGCACGCTAGTAAGAATTCAACCCGTAGCGACGAATTACTTTCGTATTCACCTCGCCAGAACGACGTGCGTGTCAATGGACTTACCTCACGTACACCACGCATTTCAGTACAGAGATGGTGGGCTTCGAGATACACGGCTACTCCATGGGGTTGAAGCATGGTATCCAGCGTATCGGCAATTTGTTGACCCAGTCGCTCTTGCACCGTAAAGCGCTTCGCAAAGAGGCGCACCAATCGCGTGAGCTTCGAGATGCCAATAATATGCTCATGAGCGATATATCCAACGTATGCCTTTCCGTATACAGGCAGAGCATGGTGCTCACAGAGACTAAAAAACTGGATCGGCCCCTCAATAACCTGGCTTAAACGACAATCGGGGCCACCACGACATTCCGTGTCGAACACCTTGAGCAACTTTGCGTCACCATCATAACCTTCGGTTGAATCATACAACGCTCGGATAAAACGTTTCGGCGTCTCATAGGTAGCCGCAGTGTTCAGATCCAAACCAAATGCCTCGAAAATCTCTGCCATGTAGCCCTCGAACTTATGCATCTGTTGGCTTGAAATTTCACGGCGATGCAATTGCATCGCCGTATAAATCGTATCACGCTCCATACTTTGGTCAGACAGCATCTTTACTCCTTCTGTCGTTGTTTCTTCTTCAATGATCCCCTATGCGCTTGATCTCCACCTGGCCATTACGTAATCGTACATCATAGCGAGGTGCATTTACTGTTGCTGGCCCGGTTAGCACTCGTCCATCGCGCATACAGAAACGAGAACCATGCCATGGACATTCCACTACGTCACCCTCCAACTTTCCCTCATCTAACGGACCTCCTGCATGAGGGCACGTCGCTGAGATAGCATAGAACTGCAAATCTTGCCGCAGTAAAACCACGGGAACTCCCGCCGCGGTCACCCGGTAGAGCTTGTTTGACTCGACGCTTTCCAGTGGCAATACAGCCTCGTACTCATCGCTCGCAGCCTCCCAGGCTGTGTGATTAACTCCCGTACCTTTCGTGAAAACCATTTCACCCCCTAGATAGGCCGCGTAAATGAGAGAAACCAGGCCAACGAAGCCAATAATAGCGGCAAGGATACTATCACCAGAGGGTTCCAGGAACCGTAGTATCAACGAAACGAGGTAAAGCGTCGTCGCTATCGCGTTAAAGAGGGCATGGGTGAGACCGACCTTCCGCTCAGAACCGTACGTATCGCTCCAGTCTGTCAGGCCGGTAAAGATAGCGCCAATCGCTCCCAAAAAACCCAGCAGGACCGTCACCTCTGCACCGCGCGCAGCCCAGGTAAAGTTGACAGGTGAAATCAGCCAGATCACATCAAAGACAGCGGCTATCATCCACGCGGCTATCGGTATATCCGTGATCGCCGGGTGCAAAGGATGACCGAACCAGGTCCCATTAAGCAAGCTCTTCAGGCGCCGTGGCGGCTTCCGCTGCGCTCCAATAACGACCTGTATGACATGCTGTAGCCCATCACTCACTCGCTCTATAAAGGGCTGAGGTTTGGCTTGAGGCTCAGGAGAGTCATCAGGTACAAATACATGAGTTGGTTTTTCTGACATAGCTTTTACTCCTTTTGTTTGCATGAACAGCTTATCGCATGAATGGAGGATGAGCCTGACACCCCCTCGTCATTTTATCTGGCTCCTACCCATCAAGCACGAAAGGGAATGGGATACTCGCTACATCTTTCTATACCATATAAATTCAATAAAGTCAATAATTTATTTGACATACTTGACAACTAAGCCTTTTTTTGGTACACTGGTGGCAAGAATGGAGGACCAAATGTCACAATTGCAGGGGAACCAGCGTTTTTTTGCCAGTACACGTGGGCAAATTATCACTATGCTTCGCCGTTCTAGCCGCACAGTAGAGGAAATGGCTCAAGCACTCAACCTTACTGATAATGCCATACGTGCGCACCTTGCCACTCTTGAGCGCGATGGCTTTGTACGTCAGTTCGGCGTGCGCCGTGGTAGCGGTAAGCCCTCTTATGTCTACGATTTGACGCCAGAAGCTGACCAGCTCTTCCAAAAAGCATACGTCCAGGTATTGAATCAACTCTTGGAAGCGCTCAGTGCGCAAATGGCGCCTGAAGAGTTAAATAAGCTGATGCGTATGGTTGGTCGACGAATCGCAACAAAATGGGGTTCTCCAGGTGGGGACCTGCGAACGCGACTTGAGCTGGCCGTCAACGTGGTCAATGAGCTGGGAGGTCTGGGAGAGCTTGAACAGCGTGATGGAACCTACTTCATCCAGGGTTATAGCTGTCCCCTCGCTGCAGCCGTACCGGGTCATCCAGAAGTATGCCACCTCATCGAGACCTTACTCACAGAACTGGTTGGTATCCCAGTACGGGAACAATGTGAGCGTGGTGAGACTGCGCGATGCTGCTTCATCATTGCTACTTAAGACTGAACGTCAGCTACATTCGAGAAACCATTCCCTTGCGCGCTTCTAACTAACATCCATTACAATGCTGAAAGCGCAAACCAGGGTAGCCAATCAGTTTGACATCACCCCCCAGTATGCTATACTCTGAAATAAAGTTATCGAGCAATGCGGCGGATAACAGCACAGTTATCCGTCGCTCTTTATTGATGATGATGATAACACAGGCTAAAGCACAATATGCACCGGCATGTACAATCGGCATAGATGGAGAGAAGCATGACCATTCAAGAACGAAAAGCTATACCTATTCCTCAAGTTGACTCCCGTGCCCCTATCCCGCAACAGAATCTGCGCATCCCTGGCCCCACAACAGTCCCCCCCGTAATATTGGCCGAAATGGCTCGGCCTATGATTAACCATCGGGGACCAGAGTTCGCCGCCATTATGCGCCGCGTCACTGCCCGCCTGCAGTATTTTTTCCAGACCTCCTCACCAGTATTGACCTATCCCGCCTCAGGCACCGGCGGCCAGGAATCAACAATCGCCAATCTCTTTTCACCAGGCGACCATGTTGTAGTCATCACTATCGGGTCCTTTGGCAACCGGCTGGCAAAAATTGCTGATGCCTATGGGCTGCAGGTTTCTCGCCTAGAGTTTCCGTGGGGGCAAGCGGCTGACCCAGATATCGTTGAGACACGCCTGAGAACACTTAAACCTTTCGATGGCGTGCTTATGACTCATAATGAAACCTCTACCGGCGTAATGAATGATGTGCAAACCCTGACAGACCTGGTGCGACAGTTTGCTCCCGATACATTGATTGCCGTCGATGCTGTCAGTTCTATGGGTTGTGTACCCCTTGAAATGGACCCCTGGGATATCGATGTTGTCTTCACCGGTTCGCAAAAAGGCTGGATGACACCTCCAGGTCTGATGATGATTGCCGCCAGTCCTCGTGCCATGGAAGCTAGCAAGACGGCTAAGTTGCCCCGCTTCTATTTTGATTGGGCCAGTTCGCTTAAAAAACTGGAGATTGGTCAGCATCCAACTACGCCTCCCATCTCAATTTTCTACGCCCTGGACCTGGCGCTTGAGATGATGCTGGCCGAAGGCCGTGAAGCCATCTTTGCGCGCCACCAGCGCATCGGCGACTACGTCCGCAATCGAGCCAGGGCAATGGGCTTAAAGTTGCTGGCCGACCATGGGAATGCATCAAATACTGTGACTGCTGTATTGACACCTGAAGGGATCAATACGAAAGCATTGCTCAAAATACTGCGCGAGCAGGATCGCATTGTTCTGGGTGGAGGGCAGGAGCACCTGGATGGAAAGATATTCCGCGTAGGCCATCTCGGCTTCTTCGAGGAGGCTGAGTTGGTTGAGGCTATGGACGCAGTTGAAAAGCGACTCCGTGAGTTTGGTTTTAAGGGCTAGAGGAAGTAGACAAGTAGAGAGGCATATTACAACATGCAAGTGGTTCAGAGTGAGGAGGAAGAGGTAATGAAAATATTGATCACTGATCGTATCGCTGCAGAGGGCATTGACCTCTTACGACAGGAACTGCCCGCGGCACAAATCGATGAGCGGCCTGGATTGAAGGCGGACATACTGAAAGCCATCATTGGAGAGTATGATGCGCTCATTGTGCGCAGTGAGACACAGGTAACAGGAGAGATATTGACGGCTGCCTCACATCTGAAGATTGTGGGGCGGGCAGGAGTCGGTGTTGATAATATTGATATAGAGGCTGCCACTCGCAAGGGTATCATGGTCGTCAACTCACCTACCGGCAATATCATCGCGGCGGCAGAACACACCATCGCCATGCTGATGGCCCTGGCTCGCCAGATTCCGGCTGCCAATAGCAGCATCAAAGCCGGCAAATGGGAAAAGAGTCGCTTTCTTGGTGTCGAGGTACGCAACAAGGTGCTGGGCGTCATTGGGCTGGGAAAGGTAGGTACCGAGGTAGCGCGTCGTGCCCTGGGACTGGAGATGCAAGTGATAGCCTTTGACCCCTACGTCGCACCAGAACACGCACGTAAACTCGGGGTATCGATGCTGAGCCTGGAGGATGTGCTGAAAAAAGCAGACTTTGTCACGCTGCATACCTCCTTGACCAGCGGACCCAGTGGCACAAAAGGACTGATTGGCGCCCACGAGTTACAACTGCTCAAGCCAGGAGCGCGGCTAATCAACTGCGCTCGTGGAGGGTTAATCGAAGAAGAAGCACTGCTCAATGCACTCAATCAGGACCGCTTAGCCGGTGTTGCCCTTGATGTCTTTAGCCAGGAGCCTATACGCGATAACGCCATATTGAAACAACTTCTGACCCACGAGCGTGTAATCGCTACACCACACCTTGGCGCTTCGACGGAAGAGGCACAAATAGGAGTAGCTATAGATGTCGCCGAACAGATCGTCTCGGTGTTGCATGGAAACTTCCCGCGTGCAGCCGTAAATGCGCCATTAATTCTGCCAGAAACATTGCAAGTGCTTCAACCCTATATGTGCCTGGTGGAACAGATGGGGCGTTTGTATACGCAATTGCAACCTGGCCCACTGAATAAGATTGAGTTTTCTTGCAGCGGTGACATCGCCAATTATGACCTGCGCCCCTTGCAAGCCGCACTTATCAAAGGGCTACTTGAATCGATCTCTGATGCTCATGTCAATATGATTAATGCGCCACTCCTGGCAAAGCAGTGGGGTCTGGAGATAATCGAGCAGAAAAGCACTACGCCCGCTGAGTTTGCCAACCTGATTACGTTGCGCATGCTCAATGTCAACGGCTATGCCTCCTCCTTTGCGGGAAAGCCAGGTTCAGGCGACGAACATGTGGAAGTGTTAAGTGGAACAGTGATGCACGGAGAACCTCGTATCGTTCGCGTTGGTCGCTATTGGGCCGAATTCGTGCCACAGGGTTACATTCTCTTTTGCCGCAACCCGGATCAGCCGGGGATGATCGGTCGCGTAGGAACCATTCTGGGAAAAGCCAACGTCAATATTCGTCACATGGATGTTGGTCCCATTGTGCGTACTCCCCGCCAGCGCGACCCACAACAGCCACCAGATACCGCCTTGATGATCGTATCAGTAGATGATCCCATCCCTCCTCAGGCCTTGCAAGAGATCGGTTCAGAAGGAGACATCTTTGGCTTGACGGTGGTGAAATTGTAAGAACCAAGTTTTTGATGTTTTGCAGAAAGAAGAATATTTTTTCATGACGACCGTTACCCCAAAACCCACTAAGTCAAACAAAATATTCACCGCCCCGACGAAAAGGCAGGCAGGATTCGCCTTCGCAATTCTCTTCATTGTGAATGTGCTCAATTATGCAGACCGCTATGTCCTGTCAGCAATTTTGCCAAGCATCAAGCGCGAATTCAACATGTCAGACTTCCAGGGAGGTCTACTGATCTCGTCGTTTCTCATCGTCTATGCAGTAGCCACGCTCCCCCTGGGCGTATGGGCAGACCGGGGCATACGCAAGAACATTGTCGCCCTCTGCGTTGGTATCTGGAGCTTTGCCACCGCGCTGGCAGGCTTTGCTCAGAATCTGTACCAGTTATTTAGTATGCGAGCCATCCTCGGTATCGGCGAAGCAGGATACGCACCCGCTTCTCTCTCCCTACTGGGTGACTTTTTCTCTAAACCTTCGCGGGCGCGTGTACTCTCTTACTGGTCAATCGGTACTCTCATTGGGGCTGCCATTGGTGTTGCGTTGGGAGGAAAGGTCGCTGACACGCTCGGTTGGCGTTGGGCATTCTATATCGTCGGCATTCCCGGTTTAATCGCAGCTTTCCTCGCCTGGCGCTTAGTCGAGCCTGCAAGAGGCACCTTTGATCGCGAGGACGGATCCTCAGAAGGTACTACAGCACTGGCACATGGTTCACTTGGGAAAGCTTTCTTGAGCAACGTGAAAATGCTCATGAAGATCCCAACCTACTGGGTTCTCGTTGGCGCTTTTGTCTTCAGCTTCTTTACCATTGGCGGCACATCCTTCTGGCTCACTACCTACATCACACGCGACTTCGGGCTTTCTCTGACGCTAGCCGGTTCGATCTCGGGAATTGTCCTGATCAGCAGCGGGCTGGTTGGCACAGTCCTTGGCGGCTGGTTAGCTGATCTTGCGCAGCGGCGGCGTCCCGAAGGACGCTTGTTTATCTCCATGCTCGGTTTCCTCATTGGCGCACCGCTGGTTCTGCTCGCACTTTTCATTCATACCCTACCGCTGTTTGTCGCCGTCTTCGTTGTTGCCGCCATCTCTTTAAATTTCTGTACCGGGCCGCTGAACGCCGTCATTCAGGACATTATCGTTCCCAATATGAGAGCCACAGCTGTCGGTCTGGCACTCCTACTCGCCCATGTCCTGGGAGACGCTGCCGCGCCCACAATTATCGGTCTCATCTCCGATCATTCCTCATTAGGAGTAGCTCTCACGATCACTGCTCCTCTTTTTCTCTTCCTGGCCGGCATAGTCTGTCTTTTCGGTCTTCGCTTTATTGCCAAAGATATGCAGCGCATGCAAAAACAATTGCAGACATAAATAATTCCATCAACATAAGAGAACCTCCCATCAGCCGATGGGAGGTTCTTCTTCTCTGGAGCGGGTAACGGGATTCAAACCCGTGGTCTCAACTTTGGGAAAGTTGCATGTTATCACTACACCATACCCGCATAACCTTTTGACACTGTGGATTATAACTAACCCAATACCAGTTGTCAAGCATTTTTCTGCTAGCTCTTCTTTTTTTCCTTCTCTTTTTGAGCCTTCTGAGCTTTGTAATATGACTTTGGCTTCGGATGCCTCTCTGTATCCACATAAGCAGCTAGAGCAGCATCTTCACGCGCCGCAACTTCTGCTTCATCGCGCTCGCTAATAAGCTCCTGCAAATCATTATAGATATTATAGTTATCACTGGCTTCACGCATTCTCAGCATATGGCGTAACACATTGACCTGCGTGATATTGGTTTTATCATCTTTCGCCATCAGCGTTCTTTGCAACAGCTTATCGACCAACTCCATGCTATCGTCATGTGCGCCTATACCCTCAAGACGCTCGCGTACCACTAATAACTGCTGATATAAGTTCATGTATTTCTCCTCTTCGGAAATGGAGGCGCAGGGGCAAGGTTACGTCTCCTTGCAAGGAAAACACGGATCTCTGATCCCGGCTATCTCCAAAACTCTTCCCTTTTATCACTAGCAGTATGGTAGCATAGCACAGTTCATGACGTCAAATTGAAATGACCAATTTCGCTTGATGTCTCATCGCCCTTTTCGCAGCGTGGCAAAGCAATAACAAAGGCAGACCCTTCACCAGCTATACCCCTACTCTCAATCCAAATACAACCACCCATCGCCTCTGTCAGTTGACGGCAAAGATATAGGCCAAGGCCAGCTCCTCTTTGGACGCTGTTTAAGGCACTATCCAGGCGCATAAATTTGGTGAAAAGCCGCACTTGATCTATTGCCCTTATTCCCGGCCCCCAATCTCTGATGACAATGACTACAAATTGATCCGTCTCCGTTTCAAAATCGTGTCCGTGAACCGTTAACAGCCGCTCGTTCAGCGTATCAACATCCACTCCTTCAGCGGTAATCTCTATGCTGGTCCGCGCTGGCGTATATTTCAATGCGTTGCCAACGAGATTGAGTAAAATTTGACGCAGCCGCAAATCATCAACCCACACATATAACTCATCAGGAATTCTTACCACTACCGGTCGCTCTTCGCGTGCTATCGTCGGTTCCAGAATTTCAAAAATCAACTTCACAGCGTCAGCAACTTGCACAGGTCCAGGATTGAGCGATACCCGGTCTTGATCGACGCGGCTGGTATCCATCACATTTCCCAACAATAACACTAATTCTTCGCAGGCTCGACGAGCGTTAGTGAGAAAACGCTGTTTGGCTTCTTCGTCGATAACTTCATCAAAGGCAGCCAGTAACTCAAGGTAGCCTTGAATGGCTGTCAAAGGTGTACGAAGTTCGTGCGAAGCCGTCATGAGAAAATGATTTTTGAGTTGTTCAGATTCCTGGGCTTGCTTGAGTGCTTGACGTAATTCGCTATTCAAACGAGCATTTGTAACCGCTATACCAGCCTGGATACTGATCTCTTTGAGCATTACCAGGTGTCTCCTTGTATATGCGCAAGGCTCATAACTGTGCGCTGAAAGGAAACCAACCGTATCTTCACCATAACGAATAGGGGCAAAAAGCATGGACTGAGAAGGACGCTCACTTCCAAACAGATCCTTCTTCACACCTTGGGTCTGTTCATCGACGAACAGTGCGTATTCCTCCGCAGTGGAAAATAAATATCCCAATTTCTCTTCAAAGAGAAGCTTCTGCATATTGAAGGGGAAATACGTATATTCAAAACCTGGATACCTTACTCCCTCGTCAATCAGGTAATCCATGATCAATGTATTGGTCGAGCTGTAGTAACGCGTCACAAAGAAAGCATCTGCCGGCATCACTCGCTTTACCTGCTCATAAATTGTCTGATACACCGTTTCCAGGTCACGCAAGGCATCTGGAGCCGAGAGCGCTCGTCCGATTTCAATCAGCGCGGCCCTTTCTTCGCCATTTCTCCGCGCTTCTTCGTACAGGTGTGCCCCCTCGATCACTACCGCTGCCTGGTTCGCAAACAACTCGAGCACAGACATGATCTCATCTCTCGGGCGCAAGCCATCAAATGGAGCGTCAGGTGTCAAAAAACCCAGCAAGATATTATCACCGCTAATCAATGGAACAAGCAACATATCTTCAGGACGCCAGCAAAGGTCGGACGAATCTCCTGGCTCCTCACACGTCGTAGACGGCTCACTATATTCATTGGACACGACGAAGAAACTGTTAATATAGCTATCCTTCCAAATAGGAGCCTCAGCCGGAATAAAGTATGAATCGCTGATTCGATACTCTTCACTAATTAATTGGGCAACGACGGTATCTGGCACTGGATGCTGCCTCAGGTACTCATCTTCCTCAGCGCTACTTCCTGATGTCGCGCGAGCACGAAAATAACCTGCTCGATCGGATAGGTACAGCGCTGAATAGCGATATCCCAGTGCTTTGCAAGTTGCCTCAGATACACGTTTGAGAAGTGTATCTATATCCATATCCAGCCGCAACGAAGAACCGAACTCGGTAATATACTTCAGCACCCTGCGCTGGTGCTCCAGGCGTGTTTCACTATCCTGTGCGGCTTCGGTCTGGTCGCTCACCAGGGATACGTGAAGATTATCTTGTTGTTTCACTTGTCTAGCCTTCGTACCCATGTATATTTACAGGCCATTATAACACATGGGCTTATAACTCTTCTAACAACTTGGCGCCTGAGATACCAACGTCCCTCCCAACAGGCTAAATCAAGAAACCTCATCGTTGCGCCTTATACATGTACATTTTCAAGCTGCATCATCCGTTTGAATATCAACGCTTTATATAGATTAACATATAGGGTCGATAGAAACCAAATTCGTGTAAAAAGTACTTCCCCCGTTAAAGTCAGCCAATCTATCGGAAGTAGTCCAGTTAACATTGCGTTGATCTGGGCTATACTTTGGCCACCACACCGTTGTCGTAGCCAGTACACCCGGGCGCACATCCTCGGTTATATCCGCCACCAGTTGACACTCTCCTCGCTCGTTGCTCACGCGCACCAACTGGCCGTGCTGAATACCGCGAGCAGCAGCATCCACCGGGTGTATACGCAGCGTCGGAGCTCCTTCTTTGGCAATCAGTCGCTCCTGGTTCCCAAATGTCGAACTCACAAAGTGATGCGCCGCTGGGCACAGCAGTGGCAACCGCGAGTCAGCCGATGGTTGCCTTGCCGCTTCTCCCCTTGACTCTACTTCAGGTTGCCAGTCTGGCACCGGATCATAACCTTTTTCTACGGCCTGTTGCGAGTAAAATTCCACTTTGCCAGAGGGTGTATGAAACATTCCATCTGCGAAAGGAACTTGTTGATCAGCAGGAATTGCCAACGGTATCGACCCCTCGGCCTGCAACCGTTCGAGAGTTATACCCTCAAGCAGTTGATTGCGCTGGGCAGTGGCGTTGAGGATGCCACGAATAACGTCATTTGCGTCTTCTTGCAACCAGGGTTCATCAAATCCCATCCCAGCAGCTAATGCTCGCATCACATCCCAGTTGCTTCGCGCCTCACCCTGAGGATGAATCGCCGGCATGTTGTATTGGAGTGAGAGATGACCGTAAGGTTTATGCAAATCTACGTGCTCAAGCTGGCTAGTGGCTGGAAGAAGAAGATCAGCATAGAGAGCTGTATCGGTTTCGAAAAGATCGTGCACAACCGTAAAAAGATCGTCGCGCATCAGTCCTTCCACAATCTTTCCCGCATTCGGAGATGAAGCTACAGGGTTAGCGTTGTAGACAAAAAGCGAGTAGATGGGAGGGTGCGCTTCGCCCGTCAGTATCGCCCCCAGGCGGTTCATGTTTAATGTGCGCGGCACCGGCGGACAGCCTGGCTCAAAGTCGTGCGCAACGGCTGACCGGTCCCATTTTAGCCAGTCGCTGGTACTATACATCAGCCCGCCACCAGGCAGGCCATACTGCCCAGTTAGAGCAGGCAGACAGGCAAGGGTTCGCACAGTCTGTCCACCATTCGTATGGCGATTGATACCATCCGTCACACGTAATAGGGCAGGGGTCGTTGTGGCATAACTGCGCGCAAGATTGACAATGGTCTCCACTGAAAGTCCGGTTATCTCCGCGGCGCGTTCAGGAGGAAACTGCAAAATACGCTCCAGCAGGTGCCCCCAACCCAGCGTGTGTGCCTCAATCCACCCTGGCTGATGTAGTCCTTCCTTCACCATAACGTTCATCATAGAGAGGGCCAGCGCAGCGTCTGTACCAGGATAAGGCTGGATATGCTGATCAGCGGAACGGGCAGTCAGCGTACGAACCGGATCAATGACTACGATGCGTGTGCCATTACGCTGCGCTTGCCGCAAGAAAGGCATGATATGCGGTGCAGTACTTGCGGGATTGCTGCCCCAGATCAGCACAAGCTTACTATGGATCAGCATCTCCGGCGATGGTGCAAGGCGCCCCCCGATGGTCAGCAATACTGCCTCCTCGGCGGCATGACCGCAGATCGCACGCTCCAGCCCACAGGCTCCTAAGCGATTCCAGAATCGCTTGTCGGTCACCGCACCATTGACAAGCCCCAGCGTTCCCGCGTAGCTATAGGGTAAAATACACTCAGCCCCATACTGCGCAATAACATCTCGCCAGCGTCCAGTAATCTCTGCAATCGCCTCTTCCCAGGAAATACGAGCAAACCTGCCGCTTCCCTTCGGACCTACACGCCGCAGTGGATACATGAGACGCTCAGGATGATAAACCCGCTCCAGGTAACGATTGACCTTCGCGCAAAGCCAGCCCCGTGTGACTGGATGGTCTAAACGACCACTGACACGTATAGCTCTTCCCTCTTCATTCACCAACGTCTCAAGAGCACAACAGTCTGGGCAGTCATGCGGACACGCGCCATAAACGACGTGAAAGTTTTTATACTCGTTGTCTATCGCAGATAATTGTCGTTGCATCCTCTATCCTTTCAGAGCGCTATCTATCAAGCCTGTTTCTACTGTGCATTATTTTGCGAAGATCGTCAAGGGCCAGCAGGAAGGGAGAACAGGAGAAAGGTAAGGATGGACTCATTCCCACGAGCCGGAAGCTGTCAGCCAATCGAGAATGGTTTCCGGCATATGTGATACAGCCGCCTGCCTCTGCGAGCACCGGGGAAGCGAATGGAGGATGGTAGAGCCATATTCTTTAGAAAGAATACGGCGATCAAAGAGTACGACGGCATTGCGCCTGTTATCGCTCCAGACAAGACGATTCAGGGCTCTGCGTAAGCGCAGCGACGCTACTGGCACCGTGAATTGACGCAATTGGTCCGAGTAATGTTCAGCACGAGCAGCAATCGGTGGATCATTGAGCACAGGCATAGGGAGACGCGTTATGAACGTACAAACAGGTACCTGGCCGACATCTCCAATACTATCCCAAAAGTTGCCCGTTCCCAGCACTATCACGTGTCCCTGGCTCGCGAAAAGCTGCCAGAGTTGGCGCGGCGAACCATCGATCCCCTGACCCAGGACAAGAATACCTCGTCCCTCCAGCACCGGCTTAATCGCTGCATACGAGCTGCGCAGTGATGCATGCGAGGTGTAGAGTATAGCCATTTGCCCATCCAGGGCCGTGGCAAGTTGAATCAACGCCTCATCCAGATTGCGCTGGTATTGAGGAGTGTTTGGTTCAGGGACATCGTTTGGTAAGTACAACAGTGTTTGCTCATGATGTTCTGTCACCACCGACAAAGCTGGACAGGCATCGTTTTCCAGGCCAAAACGCCCACGAATAAATGAGTAATTATTATCAACGGAAAGAGAGGCTCCCGCAAGGATTGTCCCGGCGTTCGCGTTGAGTATCGTGCGTTTCACTAAGCCGGAAATCTGCACCAGTTGCCCATAGAGTACCGGTACAGGCGTATTCTCGACAGCTTGAGTCTGGCCTGATGCTGCTGAGGATATCGTCTGCCGCTGTAGCGCCGTCTGTTGGACAGGCAGTGGCGGAGCGGGTGGCATGCGTAGCCAGTAAACCATATCACTCTCGCCCAGACCCAGGGCTTGCTGGCCAAGTTGCCTCTGTTTTGACAGTTTATGAGCAATAGCAGCTAATTCGGTGGCAACAGAGCTTTCTTCACCGCTGCCAACATCCTGCTTGTGATGGCCGCGTTGCGTCGTGAGCAGCATGCGTTCCGCCTCGTGAACAAGATCAATGACAGACTGGAGGCGCTGCGCAGTATGTTGCCACGCGCGCTCGACATTCGTCCAGGCCCCAAGATTACGAGTATCTGCTGTTAATCGCAGTGGCTGGTCGGTGCGCTCACTATTCCGCCCCCCATAAGAACCTCGCCCTTTGTCTCGCCCACCACTATTCCCACCCGAGCCATGTTGTACAAACTCTTCCAAAAGCTGCCCTAAGCTACCAAACAAACTGTAGACCGCCGCTGAGGCCTGCCCCAGCGCCTGGAACCAGTTGCGCATCCGCGCATCAACCTCGGATTTACCCACAGTTGGTGTCGACGAGAGCCCTCCTGGGCCACTCTCGCGTAATGCTGGTGCTGCCAGTGCAAGTAACCCCTGGTAACGGCCATCGCCAAGCTCCGTCCCGATTGTATGAAGCAACCCCAGCAGGCGAGTTTGATCAAGTTCGACACTATTCCAACGGACAATTTCTTCTTCTAATAGGTCAGCATCCAGGATTAAACGATGATCAATTGCTGTAAGCAGCGAATGTGACCCGCAAAGATCGTCAAGGAGGCCTGCATGGGTAGTAACAACGATCCTCGCCGCTTTCGCGCGTTCTTCAGCTCTACTGACAAAGCAATATCCCTTTTGTCGATATACACAGCGCTGATAGGCGCTGCCCGATCGTTCATCTGCCGGTGGGATGCGCTCCACACCGGAAGAAATACGCTCCCAGGCAGTGATTTCTTGCGGTAGCATCGTCAGTTCACTGCGCTCTCCCGTTAAGGTCTGTTGCGCCCAGAGCCCCTGTTTGGCCAGGCCACGCGCCTGCTCTACTGTTAATTCTCCGCTGGTACGTCGCAACGCGGCGCCAAACCAGCGATGAACACATAGGTATCCTCCCTCTTCAGCCAGGTAAGCCACCGGCAAATCGCTGCGCAGGGAAGCTTGCAAACGCGGCAATTCTGTTTCGATCAGGCGTCGTGCACTTTGCTGATTGGAACACGCTATCAAAAGCCTTCGTGATGATTGATTCGGATTCGTTTCGGCTGATGCGTCAGACAGCCACTCCAGAACAGGCAGTAAAGCAGGAGTATAATCACTGCCTCCCAAAGTAACCTCCATCAACAACGTCGTTTTCTGCGTCATTGCCTCCAGGACTGCTCTGCGTGCTGTTCTGTATCCCATGGGTGCCGTCCTGTCGGTCTGCTCAGGTATCACCTCCACGAGGTTTTGCATTCGCTCAAGTGTGTTCAACGTGGGATTGGCTGCTCCCATTTTCTCGGTCTGCACAGGATGTGCCTGTTGACCATCCCCCTCGCGAGCAATAGCAAAGGTTAGGATACGTGGATCCATCCCTAGTTGTGCTGCAAAGCGGTCACCCAGACTTCCACGTACAGGTACTCCACGCAGGCCCTCCTTCTCCTGTCGGTCGCGCAACTCCTGGCGAAAAAAAGCCAGCAAGGGCCACGTTTGTGGTGCATCCAGATTCGCCAGGTCTTTCAGCAGTGCAAGGTCAATAGCCTGTAATCGTTGATAAAGAGCGAGAAAAACCTGCATTGCCAGCACGGTATCGACCATTGCACGATGTCGTCCAGGCGCCACGGTTACACCAAGAGCATCGGCTACCTGCCCCAGGTTATAACTGGGCAAAGATGGCAGGAGAACGGTCGCAAGCTCAAATGTATCTATCAAAGGGTTATGGCGTACCAGGCCGCGGCGGCGCAGAAAACCTACATCGAATGGAATGCTGTGGCCAACTATCGGGTAATCACCTATGAAAAGCTGTAATCCTTTGGCGATGGATTCAAATTGCGGAACACCTATCAAATGCTGAGGAGTAATACCTGTCAAACGTTGCACGCGATAGGGCACGGAACGCCCTGGGGCAACCAGTGTTTCCAATGTATCAAGTACGGTGACTCCCTGAAACTTGATTGCAGCAACCTCAAGAATAGCATCTTGTTCAGCGTGCAACCCAGTCGTTTCCAGGTCAAGTGCCACGCGGATAGGTGGCTTCTTCCCCATAAATTACAGTTCCTTGCGTCTCTCCTAATTGTTTTGGCGTATTGGTATCACGAACCTTGCTCTGCGCTACTTTGAGGCCATCTTTGCAGGAGAGTAGCAGCTAATTGTGCGGCCCTCCCTCGATGGCTGATATGATTCTTCTGCTCCGAAGTCAGTTCAGCAGTAGTTTTACCTAAGTCGGGGACAAGAAAAATAGGGTCATACCCAAAACCATTCTCTCCACGTGGAGCATACGCGATTCTGCCCTCAATTATCCCTTCAACCGTTTGATAATATCCCGAAGGTTCAGCAATGGCAATAACACAACAAAAGCGCGCAGTCCGCTTCTCGGCAGGAAGTCCCTTTAGTTGCTCCAGGATCAAACGAAAACGCGTTTCATACGATGCTCCACTGCCGCCAAAACGTGCTGAGTACACCCCAGGAGCACCACCAAGGGCATCAATCTCTAAACCGGAGTCATCGGCGAGAGTCAGCAGCCCTGAAACCTTTGCATATGCAACAGCTTTCAACACTGCGTTCTCCGCAAATGTCGTTCCAGTTTCCTCTACATCCATTTTCAACAGAATATCGTGAAGAGACAACAGCCTGAAAGGTAAACCTGAAAAAATAGCGCGGTATTCTTCCAACTTATGCCGGTTGGTAGTCGCCACCAATAGGTCCCGCATCGGTTCTCTTTTGTAGGAGCACTGGGTGCCCAATCTTATACACAGGGAGTCGCAAAAATAAAAAGGCCACGCCTCCACTGGAAACGAAAATGCTGGCTTATATCATACCATAGGGTAGTAGAGTTGTCGAGTAAAAATGTAGCAATAATGCCGTTTCCCATGCTCTCATCACTGATGAGATGAATGCTCACTATGACAAAAAGCGCGAAAATGCTATTGACAATTCTACTGCTCTCAGCTATACTGACGCTACCAAAACCATGGTGACCGTAGCTAAATAGGCAGAGCTCTGGATTGTGGCTCCAGCGGTTGTGGGTTCAAGCCCCATCGGTCACCCCACCCCACCCTCACCCTCACTCCCATTTACTCTTACTGTCACTTTACTCAAAGCTTTGCCGGCGTAGCAAAACTATGCATTCGAAT
>JBGQJX010000014.1:0-23536 GCA_041499255.1 Ktedonobacteraceae bacterium
CGCTGTCGCAACTCGTTCACCAAACCACCAACCAGGCGCGCTGTACCAAGTGAGCGAACCTCCCAGCCAGTTTTACCATCAGTTGCTGATGACGCTATCCAGACCGCTTTGTCCGCAGGAACGGATGGCGGATTAGCCCACAACCGTATAACCGTGCTAAGCGGTTGGACCTTTTTCTCGTATCCTTCTATGACATTGACTTTTCTCAGCAAGTCTGTGTCTACCAGGCCTGGATTAAAAGCAAATATCCCAATACCCGTTTTGGCATATTCCCTGGCCAGTGCCAGGGTAAAGTTGCGTACCCAGGCTTTGCTGGACGCGTAAGCGTTCTGATAAGGCACTGGCTCCTTGTCGCCACGTCCCATCAGGTTAATCAGCTTACCAGCTTTATTATGTGCCAGGAAGTAGCGCAGCGCTACCACTGACCCGTAATACTCGCCGAAAATATTTGTGCGCAGGACGCGCTCGAATTGCGGTGGATCAAGCGATAATGTCGGGCCGTAGGCAGCCGATATCCCGGCATTATTGACCCAGATATCGATCTTGCCGAACTCCTGCACGGCGTGATGGGCAAGCGCCTCTACCTGGGTGAGGTCGCACACGTCGGTGACCAAGCCGCTTACTCGCGCACCCTGCTGTTTCACTGTATGTAAAGCCTGGTTCAAAGGAGCTTCTGAACGTCCAGCTAACACCACAGCAGCGCCTTCGCGAGCGTAGGCCTGAGCAATAGCCAGGCCGAGACCGCGGGTGCTACCAGTAATCACAGCCACTTTTCCATCAAGAACTCCCATATATTGTTACCTCTTTCTCAATTCGCTGTTGTCGTCACTTTTGGATGAAACAAGCCAGTGGCACGCACGATCAAACCGAACAGCAGGGCAAGAACGATCACTCCGAGATAGTCGATCTGGAGGATAACCCCGAGTTCTCATAGATGATAAACACTGCGCCCACTATGAATGAAGACCGAGCCGTCCTGGCTAGATATTGATGTAGCCCGGCCTGAAATTGCTTATCAATCTACTCTATTATACAAAAAAACCGAATGTTCAGGCAGGACCGAGCGGGTAATCACTTTTGATACTGGTACCTGGCAGAGATAAGACTGGGAAACTCGTGTCCGGAGCTACGCCGATATTATCAGCCAGCTGTTGGAACTGCTCGTAGGTCATGTCATTGGTTGTCCCGCTCCACATTTTTTCGCCAAGCGTTGGCATGGCGGCTCTGACTCTCTCATACACGTCAAGATCACTGACAACGCTGCCGAGTTTGTCATTCCACACGGCAAACATACCCCCTAACAAATGTGGATCGTTCGGGCTGAGATTCAGACTCGGGTTAGCAAGGTCAAATATATACGGCTCCCACTTCTGGTATAGTAGTCTGGTATCCAAATAGTCATGATAATAGCCAGCCTTGGGCAGAATATAGAGAAGATTGTCATTGGCGTTGACAACCTGAAATCCCTGATTCACCATATCTACCGGGTTAGCCCAAATATTATTCCATACATCGATCACAATATCTTTGTTTACCACCACATTGCTCTGCATCTTTGTCAGACTCCCCCACATCTCTACTGTCTTCCCCTTGCTCTTCAAATACGAGTCATACGTGTTAATGAGCTGTCTGTACTTATCAGCGTCGTTTAAAGCATATTCATCTTCACCTATATGCACCTGTGGTGCGTCAAACCACGGCAGAAATTCATCCCAAATGGCATTCAAAAAAGTATAGGTACCAGGATTATCGAGATCAAGAAATTCCTTCGAGTATTTCTGGCTGGCTAGATCAGGGCGATATTGGGTGAATGCCAGCGCGTGCGCTGGCGTATCAATTTCCGGCACGATGGTAACTGCATGCTGTCTCGCCACGTCTTGCAGTTCGCGTATGTCCTGCCGGGTGTAGGAGCCATCTTTAGCAGCCAACCCTTTGAAGCGATCACTATCGAGACGGAATGCCGCGTATTTGTGCATCCAATCGGGACTATTGCCGACATACATTTCGTTATCGTTCAAATGCAGGTGAAAGACGTTCATTTTATACCATGACATCATCTTCACGTAGTCTTCCAGGGCTCCGATGGAAAAAAACTTTCTTGCGACGTCAAGCACAAAGCCGCGCACTTTGTATTTTGGATAATCTCGCGCCACTCCTTTGCCAATATGTATTCTTGTGGGGTCCTGCAGCAAGATTTGTAAGGCGGTGCGTGTACCATAAAAGATACCCATCTTCGTATGAGCGCTGATGACTACGCTGTCTCCCACCTGGAAGAGGTACCCTTCGTTGCCAATTACAGGATCCGTATTTCTCAAGGTCAGATAAAAATCGCCTGTCGCTGGCGAATTGGAGGTAACAACCTGGAGAGGATGCCCGGTGATCTGGAAGAGATCGCTCTGGAAAACCCGCGTTGTTTCCTGCAACAGAGCAGCATACGCGGGATTTACGGCAATATGAGAAGTCATACCAATGGTAAATGTTCCCGTGCCGCCCTGCCACTCTCGCAGACCAGGAATGACCCGAGGAGCAGGATTTGGAAAGAATAGATTCAGGCCAGCAGGGGTGAGCTGGTGTACGGTAATAAGTATAGTAAGGGCTACAACCATGCCTACAAGCACATAGATAGAAAAATGTACGTTTTTTTTCTTTTTGTTCCTCATACCTTCGGCACTGTGTACTCCGGTATTTCTTCGCTGTAGTTTTTTTTCAGATAGTTTCATAAAGAAGAGTTGGTATTGATGAAATTACATAAGTAGCTCGGCTTTGACTGTTGCTAACAATAGCACACCATGTGTCTCTTTGCAATTCAGAAAGTCTAGTTCTCGCCTCTGCAATAGAGGGTAGGATGGATGATGGGCTTGCCAGCATGATAGCGAGCTTGCAGTCGCCGGGCTACCTGGATTGACCACTTATACTATTGGGGTAGGATGCTGCATATATTGCCCAACAAAAATGCGCAGGTAGCCACCATCGTCATCAGGATAGGTACTTTTGTGCGTATTGCAATAATTGCATTCGTAGGTATTGACAGGTGCAGGATTCGTGATCCCATCCTTCATGCTATCAATATTCGTTGTTCCGGCATTACCAGGCCCAAAGAGAACGGCAATGATACCAACCTTCGCAAAACTGGCAATATTGTTGAGAATATATTCCGCGCGGTTATCCTGGTAGTAGCCGGTAGCATTATTCATGGTATCGAAGTACTGGTTTCCCATCGGTACCTGCCACATCACAACTCTACGGTGGGCATCCTGACTGAGCAGGCCTATGAAGTTAAGGTAGCGTGAGAAGTTGGGAAACGTGTGGTTATTGCGATCCCACCAGTGCCCTCCCGGTTGACCAGAGTCATGGTCAGCGACATCATTCGAAAGCAAATCCCAACTCGATACGCCGCGTGGATTGCCGCTCAAACCGGCGCTATTGAGAAAATTCGCCTCGCGCCTGGCGATCGCTGCCAGATCCAGGTTTGAGCGGGTGTCTGAACCAATATCTATGCTCGTTGCCCACGGCGAGGCATGAAGAGCCAGTGTCGCTTTGGGCGCATATTTATCGCGTATATGCAGCAGCGTCCAGGCAAAACCTTGCGCTGAGTTGGGATAGCCGCTTGCATCAGCGAACCCAGAGGAGTTGACACTGGCAGGCACATTGGCGGCGTTGTCGGTATTATGCGACGCCATCTGTATATAACCCCAGAGGTCCGGTTCTACAATCACCAGCACCGGTTTACTAAAGGCACCTATCTTCTGCATCAATAGCGCCCAGTTCGCAAAATAGGCCTTCATCGTCGATGGATTTGCTAAATTGGCGGTATCCTGTGTGAAGTCATTGCCATAACAGAAGTTTCCAGGATGCGGACCATCACTCTGGCATAGTTCATAGTACACAAATGCCGGTGTATAGCCATGTTGAGTGTTTTCTTGCATATAAGAGGTAGCGAACTGCCCAGCCGGTTGATTCCAGGTCTCCCAACCACTTCTGGTGTTCACTCCACCCGCGAGATACTGGTATCTGAAGGCGTAAGCAGTGTGATTCTGACTACGTTGAGTATCAAGCGTTGCCGCGGCGCCAGGAGCGCTCATCACCCCAAAACTAAAATAGTGAGGGAACGCAGCCGGAATATTGCCCGCACCGGAGGGAACGGGGCCAGGAGGAGTGCCAGGATTATAGGTACCGGGTGTTGGTGTCCCTGTTGTAGTACCATTGCGGTGTGCTGGTATCAAATAGGAAATCGTGCCTGTCGCGGGCACGATGACCGTCGCTCTACCTTTAGGGGTTGCTCCCTGGCTATTCTGACAAGCTGAGATCACCAGCGTGAGAACGATAGAGAGCAGTACTACCTTCAACGCCTGGAAACCTGAGGGCTGGTTTACATGCATAGCTACTCCCATCATTTTAATTCGCTGCGGAACACCGTTCCAATGGTGTAGTATACATGCCCGGTAGCCAGCTCCCGCGAATGATAGGAAATATGGGGTGTGTTTTGCAGACCACAGTTGGATATCTTAACCTCAAATCCCGGTGACGTTGCCTTTCTGCAAATCACGTTTAAGGCTCCGCACATAAGCTGTAAACTGGTCACCCCGGTCAAATTCATGAAGGAACATGCCAAAACTGGTGAAACCAGGCGAGAAAAGCAGGATATCACCTGGCCGAGACAGGGAAACCGCTGTTTGCATGGCCGTAGTTAAGTTGTCAAAGACACCCCGCACCGGATCACTGGCACCCAACTTTGCGGCTTCTTGATGTATCGCAGGTAGTAATTCTTCAGTGCCCGTCCCTTTAAGCAGGATCACGTCACGGCAATTGCGCACTATGGCGGCAGGCCAATTCTCCAGCGGGAGGTTTTTTGTGTTGCCACCGGCCACCAGCACCATAGGACGCCCTGCGAATGCCTCCACACCTACCCGGCCAGCCACCGGCGTCGTGCTGGTACTATCATTGATGAAGCGCACACCATTCACCACGGCCACCTCCTCCAAGCGCTGGGCAACGCCGTGAAAACTGCGCACCGAGGCTCCCATGCTCTCCTCAGATATGCCCAGTAAGCGCGTTGTGGTCGTGGCCAATAACACATTCTCAAGGTTGTGTTTACCCACCAGCGGCACGTCGTCAGCGAAAAGAAATGGGATAAAAGTTTCTCTTGTGGAAGAGCCTCGCTTGAAGCTGCCGCCTCGCTCAATACTTGCGAACCATGTCTCCCCCACGGCCTCCTCTCCAAAGCGACGTGTCCAGGAGTTATCGTAATTAAAAATTGCCAGGTCAGTCGTATGCTGGTGGCGAAAAATATTGGCTTTGGCCTCAGCATAATCCTCCATCCCCTCGTAGGTATTGAGGTGATCAGGATAGATATTTGTCATTACAGCTACCGGCGGGCTGAGTTTGTGAGGAGCAAGCCCCTCGAGCTGCCAGCTTGAAAGCTCCAGCACAACCAGTGTTTCAGGAGTGATCTGTGGCAGCAAGGACAGCGTCTCCACCCCTGCTACATTTCCCCCCAACACGGTGTGAGCGCCACTTTCAGAGAGTATGTTGTAAATCAGCGTTGAGGTTGTGGTTTTGCCACGCGTACCGGTTATGCCGATGATGCGACCTGGACAGGCGAGAAAAAAGAGCGCAATCTCCATTTCGATACTCGCACCATGCTCGTGAGCAAGCCGCAAATAAGGAGAAGTTAGAGGGATACCCGGATTGCGAATGACCATCTCAGCCCAAAGGAAATCATCGTTGCGATGTTCACCAAGCACAAATTCTATTGGCAAATCCGCCAGCGCGCGCACACTTGGCGCGAGTATTTCAGGTGCTTTTAAGTCAGTTACGCGCACGAAAGCCCCCTGCTGCGCAGCATAGCGGGCCGCCGCCATACCTGATCCCTGCAAACCCAATCCCATGATCAGTACACGCTTTCCGCGCAAATCCATATATATACCTTCTTCCCTAAAACATACGAACAGTGCCGGTTTCACGGGTTTATCTTATCAGAATGGGTTCTTTACTACAAACCTTTTGGGGAACAATCACAACCCAGGTCTCTCGCAACAGAGCATAAATATTTCCTTTCATCGCTGCTAACAGAAGGTAGGGGCCTAATTCATTGCGTCTGCTTCGTTGCAGCTATGGATTTCTAATATTTCTTTTTTATGCTCTTATGCTACAATATAGTCGCAATCTGAATTTATACCGGGAAACTAGAAATATAGTGATATGGAGCCAGGACAATCGGCACAACTCGAATCAATTTTTCAACACATGTCGGTAGGAGTCGCTATCTTAGGCTGTCCCGACCTGCGCCTTCTTTATGCTAACCCATACCTGCTCTCTTTACTTGATCAAACACAGCGTCCTCAAGCTATCAACGGCGATAGCCTGTATGAGATTATCCCCGAAGACTTATTACGCATAGCTCTACCTTTATTACAGCAGGTTTGTTCAACAGGACAACGGTTAAGCTGGTCCGATATCCCCTACGAGGGCTTCCTGGCCACTCGTGGGCGAACCTACTGGCGCGTAACCGTCGAACGTTCAGAGCTTTCTGAGTCACCATCAATCAGCCAAAGATATGAATTGCAGCATACATTACTGATCACTATTGAAGATGTAACCGAGCTAGCACGTTCGCGCCTCTATGTGAATGCCATCG
The DNA here is from genome assembly GCA_041499255.1 of Ktedonobacteraceae bacterium. Taxonomy (GTDB): domain Bacteria; phylum Chloroflexota; class Ktedonobacteria; order Ktedonobacterales; family Ktedonobacteraceae; genus UBA11361. Next base: position 6,638 of record JBGQJX010000014.1, read on the forward strand.
ATTCCATCTCTTCGGCTATCGTGGGTCCCTTTGCCCTGCCCCTGGTACTTGAGCGCATTCTCCAGGCTGTCCAGGATATGGTTGGCTCAACACGCTGCGCTATCTTACTCATCGACGATTGGGAATCCGGTGTAGGATTCCAATTTATCGCGCACTACCCTGCTTACGCAGAAAAAGAGCCAGGAGAGGAAGTGGAAACACACGCTCAGGCTGACATTCCATCCACCGTGTCTATTGCTGCTCAGAAAGGGATGCACCTCCGCTCACAAGACTGGCATCCACAGTTGAGTGAGCAATTGCTGCTTGGGCATGTCGCACGCGACCGCCGTACTCTTGTAATTGCCGATACCAGCACAACACCGGAAATGAATTTTCCCCTGCTCGACGATGGGGGTATACCTCGTCGTCCAGGTTCCGTCCTCTGCATACCGATCTTCGAGCCAACGCCTGACCGCCGCTTAAGAGAGGGTCTCGTCGCCAATGGCGCGAAAGTGACTGATACCCATACAGGACGAGTGCTGGGAACCATTGAAGTATACCATCGTCGAGCGCGCGGCTTTCCAGCTGAAGAGGTTGAGCTGCTAGAACAATTTGCCCAGCAGGCTGGACTCGCCATACAAAATGCGCGCCTGTTTCTACAAATCAACCAGTTGGCCCGCGATGCCAGCCGAAACCTGCGCCAGCGCGAACACATTATGCAGGCCATTCCAGATGGTGTCATTATCTATGACTCGCGCTGGCGGGTGGTGGACGCTAATCAGGCTATTCGCAAACTACTCGGCTGGACAAACGACATTATTGGTCTCCATATCACCGAGGCGCTGGCACGCAGCTCAGCCCTCTTTTCCCAGGATTACAAATCCATTGATAACTTTGTCTCGGAGCTTGATCGTCGTGTGATGGAAAGACGGGTCGACGAAGTGAAGATTATAGGGGCCGACGGAAAACCATACACGTTGAGTCGCTCGTATGCCCCCATACACGATGACCTTGGAGATATCTTCGCTTCTGTTGTCATTTATCACGATATGACAGAACAGGTCGCGGCCCGTGAACGAATCGAAGCAGAGGTGGCCCAACGCACGGCGGAGCTTGCACAACGCAATACCGCACTTGAGCTCGCAAAAGCTGCACAGGACCTGGCAAGCGCGCGTATGGAACTCCTTCTGGAACGTTTACCGTCGGGCGTCATTCTTATATCTGCTAACGACAAGAGCATTTCCATTATCAATAGACAGGCCGCGCAGATCCTGCAAAGCCTCGGCCTGTCTATTGAGCCGCTTGATGACCTGGATGCGGCAGCGAAAAACGCCATTGGCGAAAACGCAGAAGCATTATTTCGCTTCTCAACAGTCTATGCCACATCTGGCTCACCGGTACCCTACGAGGAAAGCCCACTGGCTCTGGCGCTTGACAAAGGCGAGGCAAGTGAAGCAGAATTACACTCAATGCAGCCCGATGGCCAGGCTATTTACCTGCTCGTCAGCGCAGCCCCATTACGTGCCAGCGATGGCACCATTACCAGCGCGGTCTTAGTCTTGCATGAGATAACCAGACTTAAGACCCTAGAACGTGCCCGCGAGGACTTTTTTACAACAATGGCCCACGAGCTGAAGACACCACTGGCAAATATTCGCGCCCACGTGAGCGCGCTGCTTGCTGAAGACCTGATCTGGTCACCGGAGGCCCAACGGGACTTTTTACAATCAGCCGATGAACAGGTAGATCGCCTGGTAGGTATGATTAACCACTTCCTCGATGCCTCGCGTGTCGAAGCGGGAGCGCTACGCCTCGAACTCGAGCCAATTCTGCTGCCAGAGATGCTGGAAGACCTGCAAGAACGCCTTGAAGCTCTTATTGCAAACTCTGGCCGTCAGCTTGAGATTAACATACCGTCATTCTTACCCGCGGTCATGGCCGACTATGAGCTGATTATGAGTGTACTGACGAACTTGCTTAGTAACGCTTTCCGTTACGCCCCGGGGGGGGATACTGTCCTTCTTGAAGTAAAACCTGTCTACCTTTCAGGTGACTCGTTCCCTGACGGCGTCGAGTTACGCGTCACCGATCGCGGACCCGGCATGTCGCTGGAACAGCAGGCCGCGCTATTTACTCGCTTTAGCACATTTGCTGCCATGAGTCGTCCGGATATCGACCGCCCAGGGCAACCCGCGGCAGAAAGACGGAGGGGAAGCGCACGCTGGAGCCCTGCTACAGGCCTCGGCCTTTATATTAGCCGCGGCATCATCGAAGCGCATGGGAGCAAACTCACGCTTCAAAGTAGTCTGGGTGAGGGAGCATCATTTTCATTTGTACTGCCTTGCATCGCTGGTGACCGGAGGGAGATGCGCTAGCGTGTATAGGAGGGCTGACATTTGCGGTAAACCTGAGTTGCTTGCCATCGCGGGTACAATACATATGGAGAAGTAAAAGGATAGCCATGATGACTACCACAGAGAGAAAAGTTCGCATCCTCTGCGTCGAAGATGATCAGCAGATGCGCACCTTCCTCCAGGCCCAATTGAAAGCCAGGAATTTCCAGGTGCAGACCGTACGCGATGGCGCCCAGGCAATCGATATGGCTGCCATCTTTGAGCCACAACTTGTCTTGCTCGATCTGTCTCTCCCTTCATTAGACGGGCTGACATTTCTACGCCGTCTCCGTGAATGGAGTAGTGCGCCTGTCATTGTGCTCTCCGCGCATGACGAGGAGCCGGTAAAAATCAAGGCGCTCGACCTCGGAGCCGATGACTACCTGACCAAGCCTTTTAGCCTCAATGAATTGTTGGCCCGCGTGCGTGTAGCCCTGCGTCGCGCCGACGAGACAGCCCGTCTACGCAGTTCTTCGACTGGCAGCGATACCCAGCGCTCCCGCTATCGCAGTGGAGGGGAAAACGGTTTACAGGTCGATTACGCTCACCGTGTTGTACGCTCCGGCGGTGAGGTCATCCACCTGACTCCTACTGAGTACGATCTGCTCTGCGAACTCACGCGTAATGCGGGCAAAGTACTGACTCACCGTGAACTTCTCCAGCGTGTTTGGGGACCTGATTACAGCGGCGAGAATACCTACCTGCGTACCTTCGTGCGACACCTCCGGCGCAAACTAGAGCCCGATCCATCACAGCCTCGTTTTTTGCACAATGAGCCTGGAGTGGGCTATTATGTTCCACCTGCTGACGCTAATAATGAGAGTTAGACTACAATTGCCAAAAAGATTCGCCTTCTTCACGCCAATTTCACAATTCTCATCAACAAATTCACAGTAATACTACCTACCTCGGGGTATACTTCCTCATAAGAGGATTGACCTCTTCGTGTCTCACCGGCAGAGTTGCTGCGGTAATTTCAAAGAAGCATCGCGGGAGCAGGATGTCAGTCATGCAGGACAGGGACACTGCTAACACAATGCCGGGAGGCGGCAATATGAGTGTTGTGAATGAGTTATCTGTCAATGGCACGCGAGTTATTGCTGATTCGCTGCCCGAGCAGCGAGTGAAGCCAGAAATCTCAAATCGTATACTCGTCGTAGAAGATGACATTTCGCTCGCTCACCTGGAAGCGCATTTTTTAACCGCGCACAACTTTACAGTTGTGATTGCAAGTGATGGAGAGGTTGCCGTTGCTGCGCTTGACAACTTCAAGCCTGACCTCGTAGTGCTTGACCTCGAACTAGCAGGTTCGCTGAGCGGTTGGGATGTATTACAGGCGCTGCGCAAAAATGCCGCTATACCTGTACTCCTCACCACCAGCATGCCCGTCGACATGAGAAAGTATTTACGGACTCACGGGGAAACCCGGTCAACGCTGGATCACCTGGCCAAGCCCTATCAAATGCAGGCACTTCTCAAATGCATCAAGCGCATGTTGATGATGGCGCCTCAGTAACAGTCTTCAGCCAGTGAAAAGGAGTATCTTATGGACCGTAAAGAAGATCGTGAAATGTTACGTAAGGTCGGTTTCGCTGAGGCTGAAATGAATCGACTCTCCACGCTTCGCAGAGATCATAACGAGAGAGAGAGGCTCCAGGCCATCGCGGATCATCGCCGCCTCGAGTTTGTACGCTGGTTGGTGTCCGTGGGCAAACTTACAGACCAGATAGCGTAAGCTCACACCGGCATTTTCTGTTTAAGAGCACAGACCCCCGAGTTCATGCCCGGACATGAACTCGGGGGTCTGTGCTCTTAGCATGGAGGTAGGTCATCTTGCACCTATACTAACCGGGCAGCCACCAGCCAAAGGTTGGAGCAAAGGTCGAGTACAGCAGCCAGATATTGAGACTGAGAATGACCACGCCGCAGGCAGTGGCTGCCCAGGTCGTGAGCGATTTATTCACGAGGGTACCCATGATATCGCGGCGGCGCGTAAACATCACCAGTGTAATGACAGGCATCGGCAGCACGAAACTGAGCACCACCTGGCTAATGACAAGAGTCTGCGTGGGATTGAAGCCCAGCAAGACGACCAGCACGGCGGGAATCATCGTCACAAGACGCCGTAACCAGATGGGAATGGTAAAACCCACAAACCCCTGCATCACCACCTGCCCCGCCATCGTTCCGACGGTGGAACTGGAAAGACCAGAGGCTAAGAGCGAGATGGCAAAGACGATACTGGCGGCTCCACCAAGCAAAGGAGTGAGAGTCTGGTAGGCGGTGGTGATATCGGCCACATCACTGCGTCCATGCGCGTAGAAGGTGGCCGCAGCCATGTAGAGCATAGCCATATTGACGACTCCTGCCAGGCCCATGGCAATCACCGTGTCCGGAATGCTCCAGTGGAAGATGCGCCGGGCCTCCTTTTCACTGCGCGGGATGATGCGTTGTTGAGTGAGCGAAGAGTGCAGGTAGATAACATGAGGCATCACCGTTGCTCCAATGATCCCCACGGAGAAGAGGACGCTCTGAGTATTGCCGACCCAGGGAACGACCGCATGGAAGCCCACCTGCCCCCAATCTGGACGAGAAAGAAATGACTCGATCAGGTAACACAGCGCAATCACTCCGACGAGAGCTGTGATAACTGCTTCTATGAGACGAAACCCACGTCTCTCCAGTAGCAAGATCATATAGGTGAAGAGACCAGTAATGATTGTGGCATACAGTAGGGGAATACCAAATAATAAGTTGAGGGCAATGCTAGCTCCGAGAAATTCGGCCAGATCGGTTGCCATCGCTGCAATCTCTGCAGCGATCCACATGGCATACGCTACCGGTTTGCGGAACTCCTGGCGACACAGTTCCGCCAGGTTATGACCCGTTGCCAGGCCGAGTTTCGCCGCCATCGTTTGGATCAACATGGCCATCAGATTAGCCAGCACAATGACCCAGAGCAGGTTGTAGCCATAGGTGCTACCGCTTTGGATGTTGGTCGCATAATTGCCGGGATCAATATAGGCCACGCTAGCAATAAAGGCGGGACCGAGAAACGGGAGCAGCGCCAGCACACCTTTTTTACGACCCTCAAGAGCTGCGCGTGCGGCAGCTCTTGTTCCTGCTTCCTCGGGAATATGCTCAAGGGGCCCACCGGCACCTTTTGACGATTCTGAATCTGATGGCAGTGGAGGATAGGCTCTCATGACCAGCCTCCTAACGATTCCAAGGAATCGATTCAGCGGTTGCTGGACGAACCAGGACTGACTGCGTCACTGCATCACCAACAGCATGGGACTGCTCTCCGATACGCACCGTGTAGACCCCACCAAAAGGAGCGACTGCATCTACCTGCACCAGGGCTCCTGGAACGAGTCCCAGCGAGGCCAGATAGCGCAACAGGTCAGGATTATCATCGCTCACACGTTGCACGATAACCAGTTGCCCTGGAAGCACGGTCGAAAGCGGCTGGCTTCTTGGAATGACGACGCCACCTACATTGTTGGGGATGGGATCACCATGTGGGTCTTCGGTTGGGTGCCCTAGCAGCGCATCCATGCGCTCTACAAAGGCATCTGAAATGGCATGCTCGACCTGTTCCGCCTCGGCATCGACCTCGTCTAAAGGAAAGCCCATGACATGTACCAGAAAGAGTTCAAGCAAGCGGTGCCTGCGCACGAGTTCGGTTGCCATCGCCTGGCCCGCGCCGGTCAGTTCTACACCATGATAGGGGATATAGCACACGTAGCCACGTTCGGCCAACCACTTGAAGAGTTGGGTCACTGTGGCATCGCTCAACTGTCCCGTCGGCTCCAGGGACTGCAAGCGTTCCTTCATAACGGACGTAGTAATGGACTCACCGCGCTCGCGCAGTTTGTAACAAAGCTTCAAGCAGTCAATGGCGCGAATCGGCAAGGTGCGCAGTTCAGATGTCATCATAATACGCTATCAACTTTCACTAGTTGAAATTCTAAATTTTAGTATTCTAAAAATTTAATACCATAAAGAGACATATCTTGTCAAGGGTTTTCAAAAAGAGATTTTTGGAATAAATAAAATATTCCTCTTCTCTAAAAATTTTGAAGAGGAATATTCATACTCGTCTCAAATACTACCGGCACTCATGTCTTACAAATGAGCGAGATTAGGCGAACTCATCATGCGATTGTAGAACTGGCTCACGACACGCGGGTCTACACGGCTGCCAATGCGCGCCAGCAGGATATTACCAGGTTCCATTCTGACGTTAGGCTCTGTCGTAGGATATTCCACAAAGCCCTGCGAGCCAAATATGCGCGCGATTATATCGCGATACCGGTGGACTGAGATCCCCAGCCCCTCGACATCCCAGTGCCATGATAAACCTATGGCGAAAAGGATCATATCCTCCAGAGCATCCAGTTCAAGGGCAAATGCTAGCATGGACTGGGCAATCCCCTGTCCCCGCCAATTTGTGCTGACCTCGATAGCAACCTCATAGACATTTTCTATCCCGTCCCAAAACGCGTCGCCAGGAGCGATGGTCACCTCACCTATGATTTCTCCCGCGTGCGTATGGGCCAGCGTGAGAGCACAGTCCGGGCTTTTGGAAATACCCAGCAAGAGACGGTGCTCTCGCTCTGGAAGTCGCGCGAAAGCATGCAATCCGTCATCTGGCTTCAGGCGTTCTACAAAAGATGGTGGGCAAAAATCGCGCAGCAAGATCTCGCCTTTTTTGGTTTCTATTATTTTTCTACGTGATGGTGTAGCAGTGCCACGCAGGTGCAGTAAATCAAAGAGACCCGTAAGTGGCGAGATGGGTTGTACCGTAGGGAAGGCATGGCGCACCGAAGGAGGCACAAGCAAGTGGCGTACCAGGCCCACAGTAAGCCGGTTCGCCTTGCTAATATTCCAGCGCCGCGGCTGTTCGGGAAAATCTTCCACTTTATCCATGAATGTCGTAGGAAAATCCGTGGCTTCGGATGCCTTGCCCATCACTGCTTGCGCAATCTCCTCCTCCCTTTCCATAGCCAACCATTCGGGACGCCAACGCTCGATCCATACTGCCGGCAATTCCTTTGGAAGTGCCTTGTCCGCCATCTCCGCCCATACCATGCCCCATGCTCGCGGCACGACACGAAATGGATCATATCCACCACCGCCTAATGCCACCCAGCGTCCCTCGCAATAGGTATGCGCCAGTTGGTGCGTCACTTTTATCTGCTTCTGAATCCCACGCATAGTCAACTTAAAGTGGGTCAAGGGATCCCAGGCATGGGTATCACAACCGTGTACACTGACAATGACGTCAGGCGCGAAAAATGTAATTAAGGGATGGAGCAAGGCATCAATTGCCTCATTGTATGAATCATCCTCGGTAAACGGTTCCAGGGGAATATTCACCGTGTAGCCACGCCCCATGCCCTGGCCTAATTCGAGCACGTCACCACTCCCCGGAAAGAGATAACGCCCCGTCTCGTGAAACGAAATCTTCATCACACGGGGATCATCATAAAATGAGCGCTGTACGCCATCACCATGATGCGCATCAAAATCGAGATAGAGCACTTTTGCATCGGTGGCACGCATCACGTGGGCTATAGCAACCGAAATATCATTGTAGACACAAAAGCCAGAGGCCCGTTCTGCCCAGGCATGGTGCAATCCTCCGCCAGGATGAAATACATGCAACGGCCGTTCATCCTCAGTTGCAAAAGTTCCACCTTCCGGCAGACCCATTACCGCGCTCAAAGCAACCAGCGTTCCTCCGGCAATTTTCGCGCTCACATTATGCATATCGGGTTGAGCAGGCGTATCGCCTTCTCCAAAACCATACTCGTATTCAAGTCTTTGCAACTCTTTCCGTTCAGCAGGCGAAAGTACCTCTATATCGCCTACACTCAACTGCTGTACTGCCTCAATGTAGTCAGCAGTATGAATCAGGCTCAATTCCTCTATGGTCGCGGCACGCAAGGGTAACCTGGTCTGTTCATCCTCACTATTCCAGAAGCCACACTTCTCCAAAAGGTCTATCATCGCAACTAAACGGCGCGACTGTAGTGGATGTTCAGCCCCAAAATTGTAATGTAATTCATCAGGATCGAACATAAGGCGTGCCCTCGCCGCGGGAGAGGGGTTAGGGGATTGTTCAGACATCTGTGTCATCGTGCATCACCCTCCAGTAACGGATCGGCAAACGTATATAGGATGTTTTCTTCGCGCATACGTACCAACAATGGAGTGGGATTAATCGTCCCCAGGCGCAGTGTAGCAACGCGTGGCCCCTTGCCCTGGGGCGCTACCATGATACTGTGCACCTGAACGTGCAATTCCGTAGCCAGCAAGAGCGTTTTTCCCAATGGCGTAATATCTCCCAGTGGCAGTGGAACCAGTAATTGCATCCCCGGCTCAAAAATACCCATTGCACGCGCCAGGGCCAATAGTAAATCACTGCGAGTGAGCAAGCCCACCAGGATGGGCAGACCTTCTACTTCCCCCTCCATTTGCTGATATTCCACTACCGGCAAGCAATTCAAACCTCGTTCAACAAGCAACTCTGCCGCCGCACCTACGTTCGTCACCGGCGTTACTCGAATAGAGGCACTATGCATCACTTCGCCAACTTGCTTCTCGTACCAGGGACGTTGCAGCAAATCGCCGGATGAGCGCTGTTTGTCCAGCGCTACAACCAGGTCGATATCTTGTGAAGTCAGTATACCGTGCAGAACAAGTAGCGTTTTTCGTACTTTATATCCCGTCTTCTGCTCTCCAGCGCCAACCGGTACAGGTATCTGGCGAACTACCGGTAAGTGATGAATTTGGTATTGCCGCAACAAGTTCGCGGCATGACTGAGCGTATCATCAGGCGCTACAGTCACAAGCTTTGTGGTCATTATGTCTTGTACAATCATAAAGCATCCCCTTTATTACATCGCCTACTATGGTACAGCGAGCAATTTTGCTTATACAAGCATTGTAATAAATATAGCACAAAGCAGAGGTATCTGTTACACATTACAGTACCAGCGAGGCCCCGCCTGCACAGATCACCCACCCCCATCTCCCCATCACCTTTACCCTGCTGGCACAAAAAGCAATACAAGATAGAGTGAAGCAGCTAAACCGAGAAAAAGTGTATATGTGCCGGCAACAATGCTGGAAACCAAATGTACCTTTACTGCTTTCCGTAAACGAAAACACCTGTAAGACAATCTGAATGCAACAATAATAATACCCAGCAGCAGAAAGAAGTCTAATAATTTAATAGAAAACGTACCACTGAATAATGCAAAGGTTACCGCAACAGCCCCAAAAACGAACATACCCCCAAATACATCTGCTGCCGCTACAGCCATAAAAAAGCCCTCGTCAAAAGTATGTGAGAGCAAAAGAGGAGTCACTTTCACCAATATTACTACTCCACCTGCATAAGCACAGAGGCACGCAAGAGTCCACAAAACATACAGCATAAATTTTTTATCCCCGTATTCTATTATTGCAAAATCATTTATTGCCGCACAGCAGATCGTAGGCAGCAGCGCGACAAGAGAGCGGAGTTGCATTACCGCGATGGATTTCAAGCTATTGTATTGTATCACCTACCTTTTCCCTTGCTCTTCTAAGGAATAGGCCATTCTTCCGTGAACTTGTTACATTCGGCCCATATGCGAATTACATAAGCGATTATCCCTGACCTTCTAGCCATGACGAGGAAACCTGCACTTCCTTCCTACTTATTTTCACGTTAATTGCACCATCGCCATGTATATGGTATGTTTTTTGACGGCTACTATCACCTATAGAAATGAATGTCGAGTATCGCTTATGGCAATAATAACCTGGAAGGGTAAACACCCCCTCGACGAGCAGAAATTGCTATCTTCTACAGTACAGTTCCAAACCCTTGAAATTTGCCATGCTCAATTGGCTGATAACGACTCAACGGCTCTATCCAACCCTTCTCACGATTGGTATAACCTCCTCATTTGCGGCGACAAAAGCTCAATTCTACCGGCGCTCCTGCCCAAATTTGCCAATACTGTTGATCTCATCTATATCGATCCCCCTTTTATGACCGGGCGCGACTTTACTAGCGGCACGCAATTTGCTTACAGTGACAAATGGCAGAATGATCTGGATATTTATCTTCAATGGCTATATGAAACGTTTCTGCTGCTACATCTTTTATTGTCTGAACATGGCAGCCTCTATGTGCACCTCGATTGGCGCACCACCCACTACGCGAAGCTTGTGCTGGATGAGGTTTTCGGCTTCAGCCCCAATGCTGAAGGAGCTGGTTTCAAAAGTGAAATCATCTGGCACTATCAGACAGGAGGACGCTCTCAAAAGTACTACGCACGAAAACACGATACAATTCTACTCTACACAAAATCTGCCGATTATTGCTTTCACGGAGAGAGGATCGGTGAGCGACGAGGCAGCCAGAAACGTAACCATATGCGCAAAAACGTAGATGCTGATGGCCGCGTTACCTGGTCGATTCGATCTGCCGGTCGGCTCTATACCTACCATGAAGATACGATTATGACCCCTGCCGATGTGTGGAATGACATCAGTCACCTTCACCAAAAAGATCCGGAGCGCAATGGTTATGCAACACAAAAGCCCACAGCTCTACTTGAGCGCATGATTCTGGCATCAACCGAAGAGAATGAACTTGTCCTTGATTGCTTTTGTGGCAGCGGTGTAACCCCGGCAGTTGCCGAACAGTTTGGCCGGCGCTGGATTGCCTGTGATCAGAGTCACCTGGCCATACAATTGACGCAAAAACGCTTGCAACAGCAGCAGCGCCGACCTTTCCTAGTACAGCGAGTTGCTATTTAAGGAAATAAATACCACTATCACCACCAGGGCGGCCCACACATGCTATAATCAGAGTGGGATTGCTCGTTGATGTATCACAGTCAGCAGTAACGTATTGAAAAGATTTGCTTGAACATGTTAGAACTTCTTGAACAATTGTTTCGTCAAGTGCGCGCATATACGCAATCTGACCAATTTGACCGCGACCAGGTCTACTCCCAAACCCCGGCACATACAACCATGCAGTTTGACCACGAGGCCGAAGATATCATCATCAGTGGGCTTATCGAGAGCGGGCATGGTTTTGAGATTATCACAGAGGAAAGAGCTGCTTTCGCAACGTGCGCAACGCCCCCTTATCGCATCGTTATAGATCCGGTAGACGGCTCAATCAATGTCACAAGGGGCATTATGACTGCGGCGGTAGCGCTGGCGGTCCTGCCCATCGATGAGCCAGTCAGTCCTGAATACGTGCAATGGGCACTGGTGGGAGAACTCTTCAGCGGCACAGTCTATCAAGCGCAACGCGGCAATGGCGCTTTTCGCAACGGCCGCAGATGCCAGGTCAGCACCACCATGCATATGTCAGAGTGTATCGCGGGCTTGAACTTTGATGGACGAGACCTGGCCATAATGAGTAAATTGATCGTGCAGAAGCCAGTCATCGGCAAGGTAAGACGCACTGGTAGTTCAGCAATGGACGCGGTCTACGTTGCCAGCGGGGCATATGATGCCTTTATTGACATTGGGGACATACTTACCGGAGAGTCCTTCCTGGCCTCATCAAGTATTGTGTTAGAAGCCGGAGGCATTGTGACCGACCAGTATGGCAACGCTGTCAGTCCGATCCCCAACCTGTCGGAAGGCTACTCATTAGTGATAGCCGGCACACAGGAGTTACATCAAGAGCTGCTTGTCAGGGTGAACGCCGAAACTATGAACTAGCTCACTGCGTAATGTATTGTTATCATATATGATACTGATACGATGCATAATAATAGCTACGTTTTCATTAAAAAAATTACGGCAGAGGACCATCATATGAACTCTAAATATCTGTATCAAACGCCAATTTCCCAGCACTATATACGCAGCCTGTTGCTCAGCGTAGTCGTGTTCTGTACGCTTATTTTAAGCGCCTGTAGTACTATAACTGGCAACAACGGCAATACAAACACGGCCAGCGCACCTGCTGTTTTGCTCACGCCTACTGTTGATCCAACCTTGCAGAACCAGGGGGATATGCAGTTGCACACTTTCCAGCAATGGATAGCCCTGATGCAAAAATACAACGGCAATACAAGCACCTACGATCAGCAATATAGCAGCGATCAGCTTGAATTACAGCAGGCAAAGACAAACGCGAGCTATAAAACTGCGCTGTTACAACTGCATTCACATGTTACGGCAATCCAGATACCCGCTATGAAGGCAGAGAGCCTGAGCCTGCAACAACAGTTTCAGCAAGAGGTAAGCAGTTGGGGACAGAAACACAAGTATCATGACACCTATAATAATACGACTTACCAACTTGGGTTTGAGTATGGTTCAACCGGAATTGGAGACTGGGTACAGGGCGAAATAAGCAGCGCACAGACAATTGCTGACTATCAGCAAACCATCGAAGACTTGAATATGTACCTCACCAACTTCCAGGCATTGACAACCAATGCCAGTGATAAAACAGCTTACAATAAAATCCACAATACCGATATCCAGCTTATGCAGCACTATGGCATGATGAACTCGAAGGTTATCGTCATCTCACTGGAAGAACAGGCCATGCGCGTTTACCAAAATGGCACGCTGGTCAACGCATTCCTGGTAACGACAGGGCGACCCGATAAGCCAAGCCCTCCGGGGACATGGTGGGTTGAAGGAAAAAAATCGCCGACCGTCTTTAAGGCAACCGTCCCTAAGACTTCACCGTACTGGTATCCTGACACCCCTATCAACTACGCCATGCAATATCATAGCAATGGATACTTTATCCACGATAGCTGGTGGCGCGCTGATTATGGCTTCGGTACGCAGTTTCCACACCAGGACTCTAGTGGCGACGTCTTCTCCTCTCAAGGTTCGCATGGCTGTATCAACATGCAGAAGAATAACGCCGCATGGGTCTACAATTACGTGGGAATTTTTACACACATCGTCATTTATTAAAAAGCCTGATTGAGATGAGAGAAAAAAGGACTGCTGCATCGTTTTCGTGATGCAGCAGTCCTTTTTTCTCGCTTCATTTATTGGGGTGTAATTAGCACACTAAAGTTATCCCAGATAGAGGTAAACTCCTGGTAGGTCAGGACAGTCCGGTTCGCGGGAGCAGAGTCGACCACGTAAACAAAATTGCTATCACCGCCGCGAACAACAAAAATATGTCCGGGCATACCCACGATCACAGGAAAACCTTTATTCGTGATGTAAATGAGGTCTTTCAACGTTCTTGGAGGATTAGGAGAAACCTTAAAACCATAATAATTCGCTACCTTTGCCATAGCAGGCTCGCCACCGATCAACCCATTATACGTATCCCACACCCCCATATTCTGTTCCACTTGTAACACATCAGCCGCAATATAATGGCGTCCGTAGGCGTTCATGACCTCTTCCAGAGAAATACCCGAACACGAGGCATACGACCAGACGTGCCACTGGTAATCCGTATAATACTGGTCGCGCACCGCCGAATCGACACGCACCATCCGTACACTCGCGGTAAAGGGGAGTGGATGAGCAACAGCTTTGATATCGGTGGACTGTAAATAACTCAAGACGTTCAAGCTCTTGCTCAGATTCTGCATAGCGCCATCTGCCAGGCCGCTTTGAAGAAAGAGCGCTAGAAAGAGCATCACGAGAAAACTCACCGAAACGATGGTGCGGTGTCGTCCATACCAGGATGACGAAAGTGTAAAAGCGGGCGGAGATTGAGGTTTCTCTACACTGACCACAACACCCTCATGCATGTGTAAAATCATTTTTACATGAGGATCAAGCGGGTGAGTAGGCATCTGCCCCTGGATAGCCAGGGATTGCATATGGCGGCGGCGCGCGCGGAGAATATTGATGATCAGGCTGGCTATGACCAGAAGCATCACACCAATGATTAATGCCGTGATTACGGCAGACAACATACGTTAACCTCGCTGTACAACTAACAGAGACGACGCACTTTTGCTCCTAAGTATAGCGCAGTTGGCCACGTACACACACATTTACGCAAATAATCAGCCAATTCGGGCTATCTCTATATGACTACCTCAACCCTCCATCATCCTAATAAACTGGGATATTTGCCTAAATTTCAGAAAAAAAGCACAAACTAACCTGAATACCCTAATCCTTGTTAAGCCGAGCGCATATCATACACTTCCAATTCTTTGCCTATATGCCGACGGTAAATCTGGACGCGATGCACCCGCAGGCTGAGAGGGAGCACCAGATACTCAACATTCTCCTCTTCCTCGCACGGTCGCACATTCAGTGACCCATGTTTTACAATGTGAAAACTCAGTCGTTCACTGGCATCAATAATGCCCAACTGGTGATAATCGTGATAGATACGCCAGGAAACCGTCGTTTTGTTCTCCACTTCGAGTTCTTCATCATCACCCGCAAAAGCCAGCTTCACCCGCCGCTGTAAGCGTCTTAACCAACCACCAGAGCGCTTTGGCGAGGTTTCCAAAGGAGGTGATTCTACCTTGTAAGGGGATTTTATTGCCATAGCTTTACCTGATCCTTTCTTCTTTTATTCTACGTTCATCTCACCAGGGTCAAACGTTCCTGCTCAAACTCGACCCGGGTTCCACAAACACGTCCGATGCGCTCTGTAAGCGAGAGTTCACCCCACCGCCTGTGAGAAGGAGCTCGACTACGGTCGGCCAGCGCGTGTAGTCCCTGGCAGGCCCGCCCACGCCCCAGCCACTGCACCATCAAACCGTCTGCTTGCATAGCCATGTGACGCCGTTGTCCCCCAAGTGCCCAGAACGTTGCCGTCGAAAGTACAATGCATAGCCCAATGGCTATAAGAAGGATGCTTAGAGGAACTCCTTTGAAATATGAGAAGATGAGCATTACATATGCGAGCAACACAACACCATACAAGAGGAGTTGGGGCAGGATGTAGCTGGGTCTGCGCATACTGAGATAGCGTGCCAGGCCAGTAGCCAGCAGCACATCCAGTATATTTGGCTCTACTGTTCCCTCGAGAGGTGAGGGCAAGAGCAGCCCGATATAACGCCTGCTTAGCAGCGATACACGCACTTCCGGTAAACGTGTACGTGGTCTAACTATACAGCGCACTATCGGCGCCCTGAAGGGTAGGTGAGCCGTGTGTATTATGCGAGTAAAAGCGTCTTGCACAAAAGGTGGCACACGGCCACGCTCTCTATGGCGGCGGATATGCCATCTTCTCAGTAATCGCTCTCGATAAGCTCGACGCGGCCCAAGCTGAGATCGTACCTTTAGCCATGAAGATGCTGGCAAGGGCTGGTCTTGCAGTGGGGGTCCATATAATGCCGCCAGTCGCTCATCCAGGTTTCGCACTTTACCGTCTCCCTTTTCAGCCTTGTTCCATTCTCTGGTCATTCTAACTCACCCCCTTCATCCATCAACAATGTGCGCAGTCGTTCGCGTGCCCGGTTCAGCCGCGATTTCACCGTTCCGACAGGCCAACCCAACACGTTGGCAATATCGAGTTCTGTCAGATCTGCGCCATAGCGTAATGCTATGACCCGCCGCTGATCGGCGCTGAGCTTTGCCAGCGCCTGCCGCAGCTCTTCGCGCTGTGCAACCTGCTCCTGCGGATCTATAAAGCCAGGAGAGCCTGTCTGGCTCTCTATCTCTACGCCTTCATCTAATGAAAGAGGTTGTAAATAGGTACGCTGCTTCTCCATTACATCCAGGGTATGGCGATACAGAATCCGCATCAGCCACGGACGAAACGGGCTTCCCTCACGAAAACGCGGTAACCCGCGCCATGCCAGCAGGAAAGCGCCCTGCGTGATCTCTTCTGCGAGGGCGCGCTGTTGACACAGCCGTAGGGCAGAGGCCATAGCGATGGCATGATGATTCTCCCAGAGTTGCCGAAAGGCCTCCTGGTCTCCATACGCAGCTCGCCTGATGAGATCATCTTCGCAAGTAGTCACTACATTCCTCTCTTCTGTAGAAGATATACGGAGGGGATCGAGGAAAAGGTTCCGAATTTGTTGCGAGATTGAGAATTTGAAAGAAAGAGGTGGATGGAATGGTGATATGATGTTCCTTAAAGAAATAGAAAGGAAACGCAAGAAGTGTTCTACATCGGCTGCCCCATGTGGGGCTACAAAGAATGGGTGGGCAACTTCTTTCCTCCGCGCACACCCTCAAGTGACTTTCTGCGCCTCTACAGCCAGCGCCTCACCACTGTGGAAGGCAATACCACCTTCTATGCTCTGCCTTCTGCCGAGACGGTCGCGCGCTGGAAACAGGAAACTCCACCCTACTTCCGCTTCTGCCCCAAATTATCGCGCGATATCAGCCACAGTGCGGCACTGGATGCACGCAAGAAAGAAACAGAAGTCTTTACGCTGAGGATGGGCAGGCTTGACGAACGCCTGGGACCGATGTTTCTCCAGCTTCCTCCCGGCTTTTCGCCAGCCCAATTAACACAGTTACAGGCTTTCCTGGATTTCTGGCCACAAGAGCTGCGGCTGGCGGTCGAGGTGCGCCATCCTAAATTTTTCAC
>JBGQJX010000015.1:0-22855 GCA_041499255.1 Ktedonobacteraceae bacterium
GAACAGACACTTGCCTGCTAAGGTGGTTTCTTTTTGCCCTCGTACCACTCGTAAAGAAGGCTACAAAATAAACTGGTCTGACATACCAAAAGCAGAAACAAGGAGTCTCATAAAAGTGACAGCCAAATTGACAGCAAGCCATTAGAAGCTAGATAACAACGTTACAAGAGTTCATGAGAAAAAGCCCTGACAGTTGATAGCTACCAGGGCTTTTCTATGGTATTATTAGCTCACTCTTCTGCACGAGGAAAACCGTATGGATAGGGAGCAAGTGTAGCTAGTTTAGCCTAGATCACGAATGTAGGGAAAACTAATCTAAAAACCACTAGAGCACT
Source organism: Ktedonobacteraceae bacterium (assembly GCA_041499255.1). Lineage (GTDB taxonomy): Bacteria > Chloroflexota > Ktedonobacteria > Ktedonobacterales > Ktedonobacteraceae > UBA11361. The sequence goes on from JBGQJX010000015.1 coordinate 336, forward strand.
ATTTCACCAAACCCCTATAGAAGCCAAGCTAACCTACTTTTGTTCTGTGGCATGAGTATGGTAAGCTATATATAGTAGTAGGCACTATCGTTGCTGTGCATACAATTGAGATGGATTTGTAAGGGAAACAGAGGGCATTTGTGATGACCTTGAGAGACTGGCGGGGTATGCTTTTATTTAGAAAAGCATGAGTGTTCGCATCAGCGAAGTGGCCGTATCAAAGGTCATACACCGCAAGGATAGGCGAGGCACTTGGAAGGAAAGGAACATTTATCTATCATGAGCAAACAACCCGAAAATAACGATTTACTCGATCCCATGGCAGCATGGCGCGCTGCGCGTGATGCTGGCCTGGAAAGCTGGTCCAAAATGATGATCGAGTTCGTCAATTCTGAGACCTACAGCCAGGCAACAGGCCAGTGGTTGGATACCTATTTGACGTTTTCACAGCCATTCCAACGTGCTTTAGAAACCACCATGACGCAGGTATTGACTGGACTGAACATGCCCATACGTACTGATGTGACGAACCTGGCGGAGCGCCTCACCAATGTAGAGATACGCCTGGACGACCTGGATGCCAGGTTAGATGATATCCAACGTGATGTACGGGCCATACCAGCGACTATTAACGCTGCAAACACTAACGTAAACACACGCCTGGAGCACCTGGATGCCAGGTCAGATGATATCCAACGCGCCGTAAAGGACTTATCTGCGTCAAAAACCGCGGCAGACACTAACGTAAACACACGCCTGGAGCACTTGAATACCAGGTTAGATGACATCCAAAGCGCCGTAAAGGCCTTACCGGCGACAAAACCCGCGGTAAATACCGCTGTAGAGACGCGCCTGGATAGCCTGGATGCCAAGTTAGATGACATCCAACGAGCTGTGATGATAAAGGCCTCACCCGCGACAAAACGTGCACCAAACACATCTGCAAAAGCAAAGGAGATCAAATAATGGCGTTTTCATCTATATCTATGACTCCAGATGAGCTCCAGAGCGAATTACAGCGGATTGAGCAGGAAGCTCGCACCCTACTACGGGTAAGTACCAGCAAGGCAACGGTCGCCCAGACGCCTAAGGAGGTGATCTGGACGCTTAACAAAGCCAAGTTATATCGCTACATTCCCGTCGTCCCTGCCGAGCAAAGGCACAAAGTGCCATTGTTTCTCGTATTCGCGCTGATGAACAAACCGTATATCCTTGATCTGCGACCAGGAAACAGCTTCATAGAGTACATGATCAAGCAAGGTTACGACGTTTACCTGCTTGACTGGGGAGCACCTGGTCTCGAGGACAAAGATCTGAAGTTCGATAATTACGTGCTGGATTACCTGCCACGCGCTATTCGCAAAGTAAAAGCGGTTTCTGGCAGCGACGAGTTTACCATGCTGGGTTGGTGCATCGGCGCTATTCTCACGACAATCTATGCCGCCTTGCGACCAGACAGCGGTCTCAAAAACCTCATTCTGTTGACAGCCCCGCTGGATTTCACCGACAAGAAGGCGGGAGGTTTCGTGCGTTGGGTTAACGATCAAAGCTTCGATCCTGAGAAGCTTATCGCCGCCTTCGGCAACATGCCAGGCCAAATGATCGACTACGGAGCCAAGGCCCTCAAGCCCGTTGAGAATTATATCGGATCTTACTTGACACTGTGGGATAACCTGAGTAACCCCCGTATCGTGGAATCGTGGCACGCTATGAATACCTGGGTAACTGATCTCATTGATATGACCGGAGGGACCTATCGCCAGCTCATTAAAGAGTTCTACCAGGAGAACAGGCTCATTCAAGGGACGTTGACCATTCGCGGCGAACGGGTCGATCTGAGCCGTATTCGAGCGAACCTGCTGAATGTGATCGCCCTCGCCGACCATATCTCGCCGCCCTGCCAATCTGAAAGCATCATGTCGAAGGTGAGCAGCAAGGATCAACTCTTGATGAAAGTCAAGGGTGGCCATATCGGTATGATGGCTGGCAGCGGTGCGATGAAGTATACATGGCCACATATCAATGAATGGCTCGGAGCACGCTCTAATTGACAGAAGGACTGGCTGCTGGCACACTTCTCTCGGGGAATTCAGCAGACTGGCGCCCAACGGATGATAGCATAGTGGGTGTAGATAACCAAAGGAATGTACACCCACTATGCTTTTCTCTCATTTGTACTCACTCTACATAGGCGATAAGGTTGTGTCATCCCATATAAAATTACTTTTCTCAAGTATATCCAGCGGTCGAATGATCAGTAGCGGAAGCTTGCTGGCCTTGAGAACACGCTCAGTGATACTACCAAGCGCCCAACTCGCCATGCCACTATAGCCGTGAGTTGTCATGACGATGATATCACAGCCGCCGGGTATAGCAGCTCCTTCCGCGTCTTCTCGGTTTTCTGCCATGCTAATAAGGGCTGAAGCCACGTCGGCATCTACAGCCACTGACCAGGTCACTGAGAGTGGCAGATCCACCATCGCAGGCGCTATGGGTCCTTCTCGAAGCCGTTTCGCCGTAGAATCGAGATACTCTTCAGCCTTATACGCTATAGCCCCACTTTCTCCGCCACCTATACCTCTCTCTTTACTACCCTCAGGTACTGGTTTCACCACCTGTGCCAGGTGCAAAGCTCCCTGTACAGGATCAGCTAACGCGGCGATCAACCTGGCCGCATATTCTATGCCCATCTCTGCCCGTGTGGAACCATCTAACGCGACCAGCGCGCGCAGTGGATGCGCCTGTGGATCGGGAGGGAGATCAGCAAGCACATGCCCGCCTTCACGCAGGACAAGTACCGGCGTCGGGGCATGAAATGCTACTTTCTCCGCCACACTTCCCAGGGCCCAGCGCGTCATCGCGGCGTACCCGTGGCTACACATGATGATGATATCGACCTTCTGGGAACGAGCAACAGAGAGAATTCCCGTCCCAGGGGCTCCCTTAAACACACTTGTTGACGTGGCAACTCCTGCTAACATAGCATCAGTGCTGATACGTGTAAGATATTCGGTAGCATCAACCTGGTCTGTATCGAGGGACTCTTGCATCGATACCGGTGAATCCATCGCCTGCCACCCTGGCTCAAATGGAGAGGCGACGATACGCAGCAATGTGATCGATCCACCAGAGCCGCGAGCCAGGCGTGCAGCAACCGGTATTGCCCTTTCTGCACGCTCTGACCCATCCAGGGGTACTAAGATATGCTGAAACATTTTCTTACTCCCTTCTATTTTTCTGTCATAATTTCATTCTCTATAGCAAAATAACTTCTTTGATGCACTGGGGTAGGAGAAGCATCACGATGCATAATAAGTTCTGCATTCTCAACGAAGAGTATATGTCTTCCATATCACAATAATATCACGGGGAAAAGCACACGTCTCACGGATATATCACGGGGAAGTTCCAGGATACAGTAAGAATAGGAAGGAAGCACACCCACCCTGCTATAAAGAAGGGAGAGCACCCACCCTACTATAAAGAAGGGAGAGGGGGCATAGTTGCTATGTGGTGATAAAACGCCTTAATAGTGTATTATGTATATGGACTCCGGGCATTACCCGGGGATATCGCGGCTTTTGCAGATGTGGAAGGTGTATTCTAATCTCCTATAAGCTGGATCTGGTACAGCGAGGAAGCTATGGCGCAGGCAAACGACAACAGTAAACCGTTGGGACTCATCGATCGTGACAGCTTCGAAGGAAATCATCTTGAAAGAATTGCTATCATTAACCGTGGGGAGGCGGCCTTACGTCTTATTCGTGCGGTGCGGGAACGGAACTACGAGCGGGTTCTGCATCTAGCAACAGTGGCGTTGTACACCGAGCCCGACCGCCAGGCGCTATTTGTGCACGAGGCCGACGACGCGGTGTGCATCGGTCCAGCAACCTTCATCGACCAGAGCGACGGACAGAGCAAGAGCGGTTACCTGGATCTTGAGCGAATCGAGCAGGCGCTCATAACCGCACGTGTTGATGCAGCCTGGGCCGACTGGGGCCTCCTTGCCGGAGAGCCCCGGCTAGCAGACCTTTGCAAGCGGCTCGGCATCATGTTCGTGGGGCCAGATGCCACGACGCTACGGTTCCTGAGTGATCAAATCGGTATCAGACGGATTGCTGAGCAGGCCAACATTCCAGTCGTACCCTGGAGCGGCCAGCTAACCGGGGCAGAGGCACAGGCAGGGTACCACGCCGGGCGGCTCGACCCCACGGTGTTTTTCGAGCGCGTGACCGAAAATGCACTCCGCGTTGAGGTGCAGGTCATCGCCGACCGCTATGGGACGATACGAGTTGCAAGCATAACCATCTGCTCGGTCCAGCATCACGGCCAGTGGATAGTAGGGGAATCTAGTTCGCCCAGGCTCTTGCCGGAACAGGAACGCAAAATATGCGAGATCGCAATGCGCCTGTGCCGCCTCATAGGCTACCAGAATGTGGGCAGCATCGTATTTCTGTACAATCCCGGAGAACATACGTTCTGGTTCCTGGAGTTTAGCGCTGGCCTTAATATAGCGCACACAGTTACGGAGGTGACCACTGGTCTCGACCTGGTTAAATTGCAGTTGGACCTTGCCTGTGGCGCTCACCTTGCAGGTGAGCCTCCCTCCACAAGCGGACATGCCATCGCAGCCCATCTGTACGCTGAGAACTGGGATAACGATGTATCACAAGGCACAGGCAGCAAGGGAAAACTCGAAGTGTTTCGACTTGCTGGAGGGCCTGGTCTGCGCATTGATACCGGCTATGCGCAAGGAAACAGCATCCATTCAGACGCCGATCCGTTGCTCGCCAAAATCACAGCCTGGGGACGTGATCGCCAGGAGGCGCTGGCGCGGCTACGCTGCGCATTGAAAGAGAGCACCATCGTCATCCGAGGAGGCATGAGCAACAAGTCGCTCCTTCTCGATCTCTTGTCCTCCTCCATGCTCGACGATATCAAACAAACAGCCACCAGCCAGTTCGACCATCTGGTAACCGGAGATGGTCAGCGCCCTCGTCAGTATGCCGAAGTGGCACTGCTACAGGCAGCAGTGGAGGCTTACGACGAAAAGCAACGTATCGAGCAGGCCGAGTTCTACGAGAGCTCGGCCCGTGGGCGTCCTAAGGTGCGCCAGGGTGTGGACCTACCCATCGACTTCCACTACCTCGGTCATGGCTACAGGCTCGAGGTTTCTCGCCTGGGTCCCCAGTATTATCGGGTGACAACCGATGGTCAAAGAATCGAGGTGCGCGTTGAGCGCCTGGGACCATTCCAACGCCGGATCACCTGCTTTGGGCACCGCTATCGAGTGCTCTCAGTCATCGATAGGGCAGACTACTTTGTGGAGGTGGAGGGTATCCCTCATCGTTTGATGCACCTGGAAGAAGGCATAGTCAAAACTCCTGCTCCATCTGTCGTGGTATCGGTTACCGTGGCGCTCGGTGATGCCGTCGAGGCAGGGCAACAGATCGCCGTCATTGAGGCCATGAAGATGGAGATGGCGATTACAGCTCCTTTCTCTGGTCGCGTAGTCCGGCTGTTTGTAACAAGTAACATCCAGGTCGACGCAGGAGCGCCTCTTGTTCAAATAGCGCCCTTTACATGGGAAGACAAACCTGACTTCAACCGCGTCCAATTCAAGAATGCTGGCCAGATCTCAGATATCGGTGAGGACAACCCCCTGCTCCGCTGCCGCGCGGTTCTTGATGCCCTGCGTTGCCAGATGCTTGGATATGATAGCAGTCCGGATGATGCCCGGCAGTTCCTCAATGAACTGAGTACAATCTCCCAACTCATCGCGCCTGGTGACCAGGAGTTACTGCGTGGTGAAAACGAGATCCTGGCGATCTTCGCCGATATCTGCTCGCTGTTCCGCCGGGAGCTAGATCCTGTTGAGGCCAATGCTCAGGGCGAACAGGTACACAGCACGGAGCAGGATTTACTTACCTACCTTCGCTTCCACGATACCAGTACGATGCGGCTACCGGTTACATTTCTCGTTAATCTGCGACACACGCTTGCGCGCTATGGCGTCGGGGGGTTAGATCCCTCACCAGAACTCGACGAGAGTCTGCTGTTGATCTATAAATCGCACCAGAACGTAAACCAACAACTGGCTACGATCATGACAATCCTCGAGAGGCGACTTACTCACGTTGACGCACTCGCCTTATCTGCCACCGAAGACATGCGCGCCCTTCTCGATCAACTGCTCCTGGCAACACAGGGACGCTACCAGGCTGTCAACGATCTCGCGCGCGAGGTGCGCTTCCGCTACTTCGACGAGCCCCGCTTTCAGCAAGCCATGAATAAAGTCTACGAGGAGATGCAGGCACACCTCGCTTATCTATCCGAGCACCCCCTTGCCCTCGACCGCGATGAACGGATTCGTCAACTAGTAGATTGCCCACAACCCTTACAGAACCTGCTCACGAGCCGCTTCCCTCAGTCGAACGACCAGGTGTGCCAGATCATGCTCGAAGTTCTCACACGTCGTTACTATCGCATCCGCTGGCTGGAGAACTTCGAGTGCGCTACTATTCACGGGCAAACATTTGCAAAGGCAGCCTATGATTACCAGGGGGCATATATCACCACTGTGACGACATTTGCCAGGTATGAAGATCTCGCCGCGGCAGCTACCACCCTTGGTGGTTTGATCAGGCAGCTCCCAGTTGAGCATGACGTCGTCATCGATTTCTACCTCTGGCGATCGGAGCCACTAGGGGAAGCCGAGACAACGGAGCAGGAGATACGAAGCATCATAAACAGGACAAGCTTCCCCCACCCCTTGCGGCGCATCGTCGTAGCAGTGAGCGCCGCAGGTAGAGGTCTGGGCATTGCAAGCACCCAGCACTTCACATACCGCCCCGGGCTGAATGGCTACTACGAAGATCAATTCTATCGTGGGCTGCACCCCATGATGGGCAAGAGACTTCACATCTGGCGGCTCTCGAACTTCAAGGTCGAGCGCTTGCCTTCGGCTGAGGATGTATACCTGTTTCATGGAATCGCCCACGACAACCCGAAGGACGAACGGCTATTTGCGCTCGCCGAGGTGCGCGATGTGACGCCACAGCGGGATGAATCAGGCAGGATTATCCAAATCCCCCACCTCGAACGCATGCTGATGGAAGCTCTGGATAGCATCCGTCTCTACCAGTCACACTTGCCCGCTGGTAAGCACCTGCCCTGGAACCGCGTGCTGCTCTACGTCTGGCCGCCACTCGGTCTACAGCCAGCAGAATTCCTGGAAACCATGCGCAAGCGCTGGCCCGCCACTGAAGGGCTTGGACTGGAGAGGATTGTGGTGCATGCAAAGATCACTGAGGCAGGCACTGGCGAATTGCATGATTGCATGCTGCACATCTCGAACCCCGGCGGCCGCGAACTGGTTCTGAGGGTAAGCCCTCCGATTGAAACACCCATCGCAACGTTAAGTGAGTACCGTCAAAAGGTTGTTCAATTGCGCCAGCGCGGGCTTGTTTATCCCTATGAGCTGATAGAAATGCTCACCCCAGAGCCTGAAGGCATACACATGCAAGTGCCACCCGGTGATTTCACGGAGTACGACCTGGATGAGCACAACCAGCTGGCGCCCGTTAACCGGCCCTACGGCAAAAATAAGTCGGGTATTGTGGTTGGAGTCATCCGCAATTACCCGGCCAGGTACCCGGAAGGAATGACCCGCGTAATTCTCCTTGGCGATCCCAGCCGAAGTCTCGGGTCGGTTGCCGAGCCCGAATGCCGCCGTATCATCGAGGCTATCAACCTCGCTGAGCGGCTACAGGTACCACTCGAATGGTTTGCTGTTTCAGCCGGGGCCAGGATCTCCATGGATAGCGGCACGGAGAATATGGACTGGGTCGCCAAAACGCTGCGCCGCATCATCGAATTCACACAAACAGGTGGCGAGATCAACGTGATCGTCAATGGCATCAACGTTGGCGCTCAGCCATACTGGAACGCCGAAGCCACCATGCTCATGCATACCCATGGTATCCTCATCATGACTCCAAATGGCGCGATGGTTCTGACCGGCAAGCAATCCCTCGACTACTCTGGCGGTGTTTCCGCGGAAGATAACTACGGGATCGGCGGGTATGAGCGCATTATGGGTCCTAACGGGCAGGCGCAGTACTTCGCCCCTGATCTTGGTACCGCCTGCCAAATCTTGATGCGCCACTATGATCACACCTATGTAATTCCCGGTGAGCGTTTCCCACGTCGCGCGCAGACTAGCGATCCGGCGACACGTGACGTGCGCGACTTTCCGTATTCCAGCGCACAGCCTGAGGCGAATGATCTCACCTGCATAGGCGACCTTTTCTCCGCTGAGAAAAATGCCGACCGTAAGCGAGCGTTCGATATCCGCATGGTCATGGCCGCCTTGATTGATACTGATCTGCAGCCGCTTGAGCGCTGGGGCGGCATGCGCAATGCAGACACCGTCGTCGTATGGGATGCGCATATCGGCGGCTATCCAGTCGCGATGCTCGGTATCGAGTCCCGGCCGATTCCCCGGCGCGGCTTCGTACCCGGTGATGGACCAGAGCAGTGGACAGCCGGGACACTATTCCCAATATCATCGAAGAAGGCTGCGCGAGCCATCAACTCAGCAAGCGGCAACCGTCCACTCGTCGTGATTGCCAACCTCTCTGGATTCGACGGCTCACCAGAATCGCTGCGCAACGTACAACTTGAATACGGAGCTGAGATTGGCCGGGCCATCACCAATTTTAAGGGACCAATCATCTTTTGTGTGATTTCACGCTACCACGGTGGCGCCTTCGTCGTCTTCTCAAAAGCTTTGAACGAGCAAATCGAGGTAGCTGCCCTGGAAGGATCATACGCCTCGGTTATCGGTGGTGTACCGGCTGCTGCGGTTGTTTTTGCCCGTGAGGTCGATATTCGGACAAAGACTGACCTGCGTGTGAAAGATTTGCAAGAGCAAATCGCGCGGGCAAGTGGAACGCAGAAAGCGGCTCTGCTCATCAAATTGAAAGAGATCACCGCCATGGTTCATGCTGAAAAAGTGGGCGAGATAGCGAGCGAGTTTGATCACACGCATAATGTGCAGCGGGCCCGGCGGGTCGGTTCCATCGACCACGTGATCCCAGCGGCAGCCCTTCGTCCCTACCTCATTGAGGCTCTGGAACGTGGAATCCGGCGAGAGTTGCAGCGCATCGCCAATCAGGATTCCATGGTATCTTCGGAATAGGGACTTTTTTGTGATAGTTAGCTGCATTTTTCGTGACGAAAATGTGAGATGTATCCCCTACACTACTACTATAAGAAGTAGAGCGTGCGCTATTTGTGCCACCACGATTTGGTAGACACGCTCAAGTAGGGTAGTTGAAGGTTCCATCATCGGCCAATAGGGAATGCAAAACGAATGGTACGGATGAGTGGAATCACACTGTGAAACATGTATTGTTAAATGTAATTAGCCTGACAGAAGGAGAAAAATTAGCATGGCACAACCTGAAGTTGTCGTCTTAAGCGGCGTGCGCACTGCCATTGGTGACTTTGGCGGGGGCTTGAAAGACAAGCCACCTACCGAACTTGGCGCCGCTGTTGTCCGCGAGGCGGTCAAGCGAGCCGGAATACAGCCCGGTGATATTGAGCATGTGGTCTTCGGCAATGTGATCCATACCGATGTCCATGATATGTACCTTGCTCGCGTAGCAGCCATCAATGGGGGCATTCCCAAGGAGACCCCGGCACTGACGCTCAACCGCTTATGTGGCAGCGGTCTGCAAGCGATTGTTTCGGCAGCCCAGACCATTTATATGGGTGATACCAAAGCAGCTATTGGTGGTGGAGTCGAAGTTATGAGCCGCAGCCAATACTGGCTCCCCAGCGCCCGTTGGGGTCAACGCATGAACGATGGAAAGATGATCGACGCCATGGTGGGAGCCCTCAGTGACCCGTTTGACGATTGTCATATGGGCGTAACGGCTGAAAACGTCGCGGAAAAGTGGGGCGTCACCCGCCAACAGCAGGACGAGTTAGCGCTGCAGAGCCATCAACGAGCCGCGGCAGCGATCAAAGCAGGTTACTTCGCGGAACAAATCCTGCCAATTGAATCTAAGGTCAGAGGACAAACGGTGGTCTTTGATAGAGACGAGCACGTCAAGGAAGACACGACCCTGGAAAAGTTGGCGAAATTACGCCCGGCCTTTAAGGGCGATGGAACCGTGACTGCGGGCAACGCCTCGGGCATCAATGACGCCGCGGCAGCAGTGGTGCTGATGGAGGCGAGCGAAGCGGCACGGCGCGGTTTAAAGCCTATGGGGAAACTGGTAGGCTATGCGCATGCCGGAGTGGATCCAAAGTACATGGGCATCGGACCAGTACCAGCGGTGAAGAAGGTTCTCGAAAAGACCGGTCTGACCATCAAGGATATGGATGTGATCGAGCTGAATGAAGCTTTCGCCGCCCAGGCTCTCGCGGTAATGCGGGATCTCGACTTGCCGTTGGATCGCACAAACCCGAATGGGAGCGGCATCTCACTTGGTCACCCCATCGGGGCAACGGGCTGCATCTTGACAGTAAAAGCTCTGTATGAGCTCCGTCGCACTGGAGGCAAGTACGCACTTGTCAGCATGTGTATCGGTGGCGGTCAGGGCATTGCAGCAATCTTTGCAGCTATGTAAATACAACCTCCCTCTTTCCTGGTGGAAGAGGGAGGTCAGTTTTTTCGGCAACGGAATAGTGACCTGCCCCACAAGTTACGACTCAATAGAATATGGGATGGTGTCAACACTTGATGGCGTCTGCTGAATGCGGCGGACAATGCAGTCCGTCAGGATTGATGAGCACAGCCACGCTCCTAACTTACCCAGCAGGTACCAGCTGGCATCGTCCCGCCTAGAATGAATGCTCATGCCCCTACGAACCCGCCGTTTTCTTCGTGGCAGTAACTACCCGTACGCCATCCCTTCAACTAGAAATTTCACCACACCCTGGTACTATCCTGCTATTCAACAAACATGTATGAGAAATTATCAAAAAACTATGGTACCGTCAGCATGAGCGAATGTTCATAGAGATCAGGAAGGAGACCTGGCAGATGTTTGATATTTTTCTTGTGAGAGGAAACCGGGCGACCACGAGGGGTCATCAAGACTCGCAAGGTTTGACGGCTCATACTCTCTGCCCTGAAAGGAAACGCACGGCTTTGCAAGCTCGTTCTATGACCTGGCTCCTGGCACTCGCGCTGCTGGTTGTCCTCGTCGGCTGCGGCAACACACCGCCAGCAACTCCGACATCCAGGGACACGCAGTCAACTCCTCTGAGCTTGCCGCCCCAGGCGGCAACGCCCACTCCCACTTCGTCAGCCCCAACGAGCGCCGACTGGACCACCTACCATAACGACAACTCTCGTGCCGGTTACGTAGCAGACGCGCCCGACCCGCAGCGGCTCACACGGGCATGGAACGTATCCCTGGATGGAGCTGTATATGCCGAACCCCTGGTCATCGGCGGACATGTCCTGGTCGCTACCGAGAACGACTCGCTATACTCTCTTGACGCCCGCACCGGCAAAGTGCTGTGGCGCACCAATGTCGGAACACCGATGCCACTCTCCCAGCTTCCTTGCGGGAATATCGACCCTCTTGGCATCACCGGCACTCCCGTCTACGATCCGGCGACCAACCTGGTCTTCGCCGTCGCAGAGATCAGCGGACCCTCCCACGTCCTGGTGGGTGTCGATGCCAGCACCGGCAAAGTGCGGATCCGTCGCCTGGTAGAACCCCTGGATGGAGACATCCAGGCACACCAGCAGCGCGCTGCCCTGATTCTATCTCAGGGCCTGGTCTACATTTCTTATGGCGGCCTTGATGGTGATTGTGGGAACTACCATGGTTGGGTCTTCGCCTCTCGCACTGATGGCCAGGGTGCCTTGCTCTCTTACCGCCTTCCGACCCAACGCGAGGGCGGCATCTGGGCAGCTTCGGGTCCAGCCGCAGACTCGGCGGGGCACATCTATGTCGCCGTCGGCAACGGCGCTGCGACCGGGGGAACCTGGGACAAGACGGATTCCGTCCTGCGCTTGTCACCGTCGCTGCAATATGAGGATGGCTTTGCTCCCCAGCAGTGGGCGCAAGACAACGCGGGAGATGCAGACCTCGGCTCGATGGGTCCACTGCTGCTGCCGGGAGGATTGGTCTATGCTAACGGCAAGTCCAGCCTCGGCTACCTGCTCCATGCGTACGCGCTGGGCGGTGTCGGTGGGCAGGCCCAGGTAGCCTCCATTTGCAGCGCCTTTGGCGGCTCAGCTGCGCTTGGCATGCACCTGTTCGTGCCCTGTACTGACGGATTGCGGGAAGTGGTGGTCGGCCCCGGAACGCGCCTCACAGTAGGTTGGCACGCGTCCGGACAGATAAACGGCTCGCCCATTGTCGCCGGCCATACCGTCTATAGCCTCAAACAAAACGGGACACTCTATGCCCTCAATAGCAACAATGGCGCGGTGATCGCTTCGCAGTTCGTGGGTGAGACCTCGCGTTTTGCAACGCCAACCTATTCCGGTGGGCATATCTATGTAGGCACCATGGCAGGCATCGTCGCGGTCACCATTTCGTGAGGCGATAAAGAGTTGTCACTGCTAGTTTTTCATGGTACATTTACCAGGTATACGGTAATATAACAAGAGAGAGGTAATACATGTCTCAGTCTAATACTGCCACGCTGGCAGGAGGGTGCTTCTGGTGTACAGAAGCGATTTTCACGCGACTCAAGGGAGTGACATCAGTTGTATCAGGGTACGCTGCATCCATGGTGGAGAACCCATCGTATAAAGAAGTATGTTCAGAGAAAACCGGCGCTGCAGAAGCCATTCAGATAACGTATGACCCATCCGTGATTTCCCTTGATACCTTGCTTGAGATTTTCTGGCATTTGCATGACCCAACAACATTGAACCGTCAAGGCAATGACATCGGAACGCAGTATCGCTCAGCAATTTTCTATCATAACGATGAGCAAAAACGAATTGCCCTCGCGTCGAAAGAAACCTTAGAAAAATCCGGCACCTATAAGAAGCCTGTTGTAACCGAAATTACTCCTTTCACCAACTTCTACCCGGCAGAGGACTATCACACAGAGTACTATGACAGGAATCGTTCTCAGCCCTATTGTATGTTCGTGATAGACCCCAAGGTACAGAAGTTACTGAAAGAATACAAGCATGAGTTAAAAGACGAGGCTATCAGGTAAAGAAGCATCTTCACCTGGTTAGATTCTCCGTCCCACGCCTTTCCAATATGGTTCTCGGATGAGCGTCTTGAGCAGCTTGCCTGCCGGGTTGCGCGGGAGTTCATCGACGAAATCTACCGAACGCGGCTTCTTGTAATCGGCCAGCCGCTCGCCGCAGAAGACGATCAGCTCCTCGTCGGTGGCGCTGGCCCCGGGTCGCAGCTCGACCACCGCCTTCACCGACTCGCCCCAATAATCATCTGGGACGCCTATCACAGCCACGTCAACCACTGCCGGATGGGCGATCAGCACCGCCTCTATCTCTGCCGGATAAATGTTGACCCCACCGGAAATGATCATATCGATTTTGCGGTCACAGAGGTAATAGTAGCCCTCGGCATCACGGTAGGCAATATCACCAACGGAGAAGAAGCCATCTCTCGTATTGCTAGCCGTCGCTTCCGGTTTCTCATAAATACTCTGCCAGCCAGGAGTTGCGCGCCCACATCTCTCCGGGCACACCCTCGGGGACCTCTTTCCCCGCTGGATCAAGCAGGCGTATTTCCTGTCCTGGGCCAACCTTGCCACACGAACCTGACTTGCGCAGTTGATCTTCGGGCCTGAGCAGCGTCACAATAGCGGTTTCCGTCGCGCCGTAGAACTCCCACAAGCATTCGCCGAATCGCTCTATAGCTCGCACCTTCAGCACATGGGGGCAGGGCGCTCCGCCGAGAATGATAGATCGCAAAGCACTGGAATCATGACGAGCGAACACATCATCAGGCACATCGCAAAGACGTTGCAGGAGCGTCGGGGCCATGAACGTTGTCGTGATTTTGTGACGCTCGATCAGTTTCAGAGCATCTACTGGATCGTACCTTGGTTGGATCACAAGCGTCGCTCCCAAAAGCATGTGCAGCGAGACAAAGAAACTGGGCGCGCTGTGATAATAGGGGCCAGCCAGCAAATGAACATCCGGTTCGGCTAGTTCAAACACTTGTATAAGCCGGATGACGTCGCTGACCGGTACGCCGCGTGGACGATAAGCCCCTTTGGGCTTGCCTGTCGTTCCGGATGTGTAGCTCATGGTAGATCCCAACCCGCTTTCACCCGGCGGCACGTCTTCACTGGCGGTAGCCAGCAGGTCCTCGTAGCCCCGCCAACCGGCCTCGACTTCGCCCTCAATAGCGATATAGACAACCTCACCCTGCACCTGTGCGCGAGCCTGGTTGACTACCCCCACCAGTTCCGGTCCCACTATCGCCACTTTAGCCTGGCAATCGTTGATAATATAGGCCACTTCGTTTTCGCGCAGGCGATAATTGAGCAACACAGCAATCGCGGAGAGCTTTGACAGGCCACTCGTAATTTCAATCAACTCGATGGAGTTGTAAGCCATTACAGCAACACGGTCGCCCGCCTTCACACCCAGTTCGCTCAGGGCGTTGGCAACGCGCCTGGCGCGGGCATTCAACTCGGCATAGGTGAGCGTGCGTTCGCCGCAGATCAGCGCAACCTTTTTGGGGCGAACGAGAGCATGGCCATCAAGGTAATGGGGTGGCTGCGGGGTCGCGCCGGCGGCGTTCTCTGGAGCTGTCATAGCGCCTCCTCCTTGTCTTTGGTACATAGTTGTTGTCAGTATATCACCGTTCTCTGCAATATAAATCTCTGTCACGCCTGTGCAAACGTATCAATCATCAGCTTCACATCGTCGCCCAACGGATAGAGAATCGGGCAGGTGCAACCCGCGCGATTGTACTCTTCTACCTTTATACGAACTTCATCCGGGGTCCCACTCGCGGTGATGCGTTCAATCAATTCATCTGGCACAAACTGCATGGCCTCATGAATCTGTTCTTTGGTCGCGGGCCACCCAAGAATACTCTGCACCTTCTTCACCGTTTCCGGCGGCGTACCACTCGCTTCAGCAATATGCGGCTGCTGCGCAAGATATTGTGTAATCAATTCCTTCGCCGCCTGCACTGCACGTTGATGGTCGTAATCAACCGAGCACACGATCAGTTGCGGGCGATCAATGTCGTCCAAATTGCGCCCGGCTCTTTTCGCGCCGATTTCAATGTGCCTCAAGGCTTTGTGGTTGTAATCCGGCGGCACACAATAATTGAGCACTACCCCATCAGCGATTTCGCCCGCCAGTTCCATCATACCCATTTGCGTCGCGCCAATGTAGATTGGCACATTGCGCGGTTCGCGGCGTCCATGCACGACATCAAGCTCAATGCCATCCACATGATGGAATTCGCCGTGGAACGTGACACGCTCCATATTGAGCAACCGTTTCATTACTTCGACAGTCTCACGCATCGCCGTTACCGGCTTTTTGCGCTCAATACCTACCTGTTTTGCCAGCGGATCCCACCACGCGCCGATACCACAGATAATGCGATTGGGAGCGAGATCGTCGAGCGTCAAGAAAGTTGCGGCGAGTAACCCGATATTGCGCGTCCAGTTATTCAGCACGCCGCTGCCGATTTTAATGTGAGACGTTACCGCCGCGAACGCGGCCATTGGCACAATCGCGTCACGCACAAGGCGCGATTCCGCCTGCCACATGGCTTCAAAGCCGCGCTGCTCCGCATACTGCGCGTATGCCATGCCTTCACGGATTTCATGTTTGTCTTGCAGATACATTGCCACGCGCTGCATAGAGGCCTCCTTGAGAATACTGGCTGCCAATTTGGGATTATTTTACCATATCGACGAGTTATTTCTTCCAGGAAGCAAAAGAAGTTCAGCAGGCTATATTCACCGGCTCGATGACTTCGATGTTGTCTTTGCCACCGTAAATATCCCACCACGATATCGCACCGTGTGCAACCATGTTGTTGATAGTCTGGATGCTTCGCGCTCCGTGATCCTCCAGCCAGTGAGCAAGCGCCGCGACACCCTCATTCGCGTAGACTGGGATGCCTCCCTGCCAGGTCGCACGACCGCATAGCACCCCCGAATACTTCACTCCGGCTTCAGCAGCCAACTCCAGCATTTCGCAGAACACCTCGTCGGTGGTTCCGGCGCTCAAGTAAATAAACGGCTTGGTTGTTGCGCTTGCTGCATTGCGGAAGTGCTGGAGCGCTTCCTGCCGCGAGTAAGCTATACCATCTCCGGAGAAAGCGCGAGTACCTGCGACGAATTCGGGATTGACCGGCACCTCGACTTTAAGCACATCCACACCATAGCGCGACTTTGAAAACTCCTGCATGGTATGTGCAACGTACTCTGGCTTCTTCCTGGCAAATGCAAACTCTTTTTCGTCTCCAAGCGCTTCATCATAAACCAACGGCTCCAGGAAAAAGGGGACATCCAGCGCAATGCACTCTGCGCCAATGCGTTCAACGTAGGCTTGCTTAACTATGTTGATCTGCGACTCGTCAAACGGGTTGTAGTACAGAAGAATTTTAATGGCCTGGGCTCCAGACTCTACCAAACGCCGTACGCTCCACTCTGGCAACAGGTCGGGCAGGCGACCCTTTACGCTGAAATCATAGCCAGACTTTTCGTAGGCAAACATCAAACCAGTGCCGGGCGCTCGACTGGAAATCGCCCCGAGACTGTATTCTGGATCTAGGAGAATAGCGCTAGCATAAGGGGTCAGGGTTTTGGTGACAGCCGTCTTGAATGCAAGCATATCCGCTGCTGTTGCCTGACCAGTTTCACCGCGTGAGTCGGCGATCGCCTGCAGGAGATTCCCGCGATGATCCACTGCCAGGGCAGCGATCACTCCATACTGGTCAGCACAGGCGTTCAGGCTCTCAAATTTACCTCTGGTCAGCTTGACTTTCATCATTACTCCCTCTGCTCACTGCTCGATTTCGCTAAGACGAACTGGCCGGTTTTCAACAAGAGACTTTTGCGCCGCCAGCGCCATGACTACCGGGACACGTCCATCGCGCCCGGTGACTGGGATAGGTCCCCCATGAAGCACTGCGTCTACAAAGGCTGCCATCTCAGAAACAAAACTCTCGGTATAACGCTCTAAGAAGAAGCGGTGCGGTAGATCGCGCCGGACGCTGTGATTATCGCTGATGATGGCGGTGTTAGGGTAGTTGTTTCCGATGGAAATAGCCCCTGCGCTCCCCAGCAATTCCACGCGCTGGTCATAGCCATAAGCAGCATGACGGCTATTACTAATCGTACCAATCACGCCATCGGTAAATTGTAACATGACGACTGCTGTGTCTACATCGCCAACTGCACCGATGTCAGGATTGTCCATAACATTTCCCAGGACAAAGATCTGCTCCACTTCATTCCCGGTCAAAAAACGGGCCATGTCGAAGTCATGAATCGTCATATCGAGGAACATACCGCCGGACACCCGGATATATTCAATTGACGGGGGATCGGGGTCACGGCTGACGATATGAATCAGGTGCGGGTGACCAATCTCTCCTTGCTCTACAGCCAGCCGCACCCGGCGATAATTGGCGTCAAAGCGCCGGTTGAAGCCAACTTGCAGCTTGACGCCAGTCCGTTCCACGGCATCCAGCGCCTGGTCTATTGATGCGAGGTCGAGCGCAATCGGTTTCTCGCAGAAAATGTGCTTGCCAGCCTGCGCCGCCTCCTCAATGATGCGAGCATGGGTATCTGTGGATGAACAGATCACCACCGCCTGTATATCTGGATGGTCCAACACTGCATGGTAATCCTGCTCGAAGTAAGGAATAGCGTAGCGCTCTGCACACCGTTTGGCCGCCTCCTCAAACACATCCGTCACCATGAACAGGTCGGCTGACGGGATACGTAAGGTGAGATGCTCGGCATGCAGAAGACCGATGCGTCCAGCGCCGATCAAGCCGATCTTCAACGATTTTGCGGGCATTAGCCACTTCCTCCCCTTGTACTTCCTTGCATCCCTGCTGAGCTGTAGAGTGCTGATGTATCCAGCACGTCGGCGTTGCGGGGATAGCCTTCAATGAACGCTAAAGGCCGATGGTTCTAAGATAGGCTCGGTTACGCTGGGCGCTCGCTTTGGGACTGCCCATGCCGGGAAGAATATCTTGCTCCACGACAATCCATCCGTGGTAGCCGCGCTTGCGCAACCATTCGGCAACTGCGGCAAAAGGCACGCTGCCCAGGCCCAGTTCACAAAACACTCCGTGTCGTAACGCCGTGAAATAATCCCAGCCCTCTGCGCGAGCCTGAGCGGCAACCCGTGGTTGACAATCCTTGAAATGCACATGCAGCACGCGTTCGCCAAAACGGTTCAGCCCATCCTGGATGTGCCGGCCATCAACGCCGCCAGAACCGTAAAGGTAATGGCCAGTATCGAACACCAGCCCTAGCAAATCGGGGTCGGTCATTCCTAGAAATCGAGCCATTTCTTCCGGCGTCTCTACGTAACCGGCACAATGATGATGGAAAGCCGTTGGAAGTCCGGTTGCGTCACGCACGGCACGAGCAATTCGCTCGGCTCCTCTGGCGAAGATTTTCCACTCCGCCTGGTTCAGGCCCATCTCCGCTGTGACGCGGCCTGCGTGCCGTGTGCGCACCGGGTCAGTACCGTTGGCATCGGCAAGAATGACAGTTGGTAATCGGCTGCCCCTCGCGGTATCCGCCACCGCGGCGAGTAAGCGGGCCACCTTCAATGCGTCGGCCTCGCCACTGGCGTGTTGGTTCACGTATTTCAGCGCCACCGGCACGAACGCGCCAACCATCGCCAGGCTGCGTCGCTCCAATTCCTCCCTGAGAGCTGTTGGCTCAGTGGGCATATAGCCCCAATCGCCAAGCTCGGTGCCTATGTAGCCGGTGTCGCGCAACTCGTCGAGCATCTGCCCATAGGCGATTACCTCACCACTCAGTCCTTCGAATTCGAGTGAACCCCATGAACAGGGGGCGTTGGCAACAAGAATGTCTGCCATTCTGCTCCTCCTACCTTCTTGGCTAATTGTAGATATGCAGATTGCTGGCGGCAGACAGCGTTTTTGAACCTCGTTCCATTGTCTGCCGCCTTGCCATCTAAAATTTTCGAGACCATTCTCTGGGCCAGCGCTCAATCACTATTTTCTTTTGCGTGTAGAACTCGATAGCATCACGTCCCTGGGCATGCATATCGCCGAAGAAGCTGTCCTTCCAACCAGAGAACGGGAAGAAAGCCATCGGAGCAGCCACGCCAATATTGATACCGATATTCCCTGCCTGCACCTCGTAGCGAAATTTGCGTGCCGCGGCGCCACTGCTCGTGAACAGGCAGGCCATGTTACCGTAAGTGGCGGCATTCACCACGTCGACAGCCTCATCAATCGTCTGTACATGCATCAGGCTGAGTACCGGGCCGAATATCTCGATACCGGCGATCTCCCCACGCGGATCGACTTTGTCCAGAACAGTCGGGCGCACAAAGTAGCCTCGCTCGTAACCAGGGATCGACGAACCGCGTCCGTCTACGAGCACTTCGGCCCCCTCGCTCACTCCTTTCCCGATCAACGACTCGATGCGTTGCTTGCTCTCAGTTGTGATCACCGGCCCCATCTCGACCTCAGGGTCCAGCCCATAACCGACTTTGCGCGTAGCAGCCACACTGGCGATCTGTTCCCGGAATACAGGGCCAGCCTCACCGACCGTGATGGCCACTGATGTCGCCAGGCAGCGCTGGCCGGCGCAGCCGAAGGATGAGTCGGCAATGATGCGCGTGGCCATCTCCATATCAGCGTCGGGCAAGATGATGACCGGGTTTTTAGCGCCACCCTGGCATTGGGCACGCTTCCCGCTGGCCGTCGCCCTGCTATAAATGTACTTTGCCACCGCTGACGAACCAACAAAGGAAATGGCACGCACAGCCGGATGATCAAGCAGGGCGTCAACTGCCCCTTTCGCTCCGTTGACCAGGCTGACCACGCCCGGGGGCAGACCCAGTTGATCGATCAGCTCAAATACCCGGCTCATCGTCATTGGCACCTTCTCTGATGGCTTGAGAATGAAGCTATTGCCGCAGGCAATGGCGTAGGGTAAGAACCAGAGCGGGATCATACCAGGAAAGTTAAACGGCGTGATCGCCGCGACGACGCCTACCGGTTGACGAAGCATATGTTCGTCAATACCACGCGCGATGTCTTCGACATTGTAGCCCATCATTAATGACGGGATACCGGTCGCGACCTCGACGTTCTCTATACCCCGTCGCAGCTCGCCTTGCGACTCGGCTAGCGTCTTGCCGCACTCATCAACAGTCAGCCGCGCAATCTCGTCGAAGTGTTCATCCAGCAACCTCTTGAGTTTGAAGAGGTACTGAATGCGCTCGGTGGGCGGAGTCTGCCGCCAATCGGCCTGGGCCGATTGTGCCGCCAGCACTGCCTCGTCCACCTCATCAGGCGGCGAGAGCGGCACGCGCACGATTGTCTCGGCGGTCGCGGGGTTACGTACGTCGAGATATTCACTGGCGCGTGAGCGCTTCCATTTGCCCCCGATATAGTTGAGCAGTTGTCCGTCCTGTATCATTGGTTACTTTCTCCATCTGTTGACAGTGACTGCTCGTATTGATGCTCCGCGTCCAAAAATTTTGAAGGAAGTTGCTCTACATGCAGTTCTCCCGCCTCCATCTTAAAATCATGCGCCGCCGCCTCCAGCGCTGCGCGTGCCTTTTCATCTGTGCGCGCGAACTCGGCCAGCTCATGGCTCAACTCCTCCAGTTCTTCACCTCCGGCCATCATCGAAGTAAGCTCTTCACGGCTAATTTCGGTTTTGGCAAAGGTTCCCATGCTGCGCCCGCGATTTAGCAGCGTGAAGCGATCGCCAATGGGGTGTGCATGGTGAGGATTGTGCGTAATAAAGATCACTCCCAGCCCCCGCGCTCGTGCCTGGGCAATATAGCGCAGGACAATGCCTGCCTCTTTGACGCCCAATGCCGCCGTTGGCTCATCGAGGATCAAGACTTTAGCCCCGAAGTACACCGCGCGCGCAATCGCGACAGACTGGCGCTCGCCACCGGACAGGGTGCCAACGGGCTGCCCTGTATCGCGAATCTCGATACCCATCCTGGCCAACTCCTCGCGCGTCACACGATTAGCAAAGTTCACGTCAAAGCGGCGAAACGGCCCCCAGCCTTTTGTTGGCTCCGAACCGAGGAAGAAGTTGCGCGAGATGCCCATTAGCGGGATCATTGCCAGGTCCTGGAAGACGGTAGCAATCCCTGCACTCAATGCATCGCGCGGGGAGGAGAAACGCGCCTCTTTCCCCTCTACCATGTAGTGCCCGTCGCTGGGTCGGTAAACACCTGACAGGATTTTAATCAGCGTGGATTTACCCGCGCCGTTGTCGCCAAGCAGGCACATCACCTCACCGGCATGCACGCTCATCGAAATGTCTTTCAGCGCAATCACGCTGCCGAAGATTTTTGAGACATTCTGCACTTCGATCAATGGAACAGTTTGTGTGTTCGTTGTGTTCATCGTCGCGCCTCCATTGCCAGTTTGCGCACATAGCTATTGAGCAGCACAGCGAGCAATAGTATTACTCCTACGACTGCCTTGTACCAGTTAGCATCGACGCCTGCGAAGACGATGCCTTCCTCTACGATGCCAAAGACCAGCGCCCCGAACATGGCGCCGATCGCCGAACCATAGCCACCCGTGAGCAGTACCCCCCCGACGACCGCTGCGACGATCGCATAGAACTCCTGACCCTGACCGCGCTGGACATCGGCGTTGGTAAAGGCCATAACCTGGATAATCGCCAGCAGGCAGGCGCCGAGGGCTGTGCCGACAAAGAGGAGAATCTTCACCCGGGCGACCGGTACGCCAATGTTGCGCGCCGAGTTGGCATCTCCGCCCACGCCAAAAATCCAGTTCCCGAATGTGGTACCCAGGAGTATCCACGTTGCTAGAACGACCAGCGCCAGCGCCCAGATCATTTCGATTGGAAATTGCTGGCCCCCGCCGAGCGCGGTGGCGAAGACCGCGTGCGCGGAGCTATAGCCCGGTGCCTGGTCGACGCCGTTCACCACGGTCAGCCCGGTAAGCAAGGTGGTGAAACCTGCCGTCATGCCGTACAGGATGTACGAGGTGCCCAGCGTGACGATGAACGATGGGAGGCGGGTGCGCATGACCAGGTAGCCGTTCATCATGCCGATCAGCACCGCAAAGATCAGCGCCACGACAATTGACGCCCAGACGTTCCAGCCATACTGCGTGGTTAAGATGGCAATGACCATCCCGGTTGCCCCAACCGTCGATCCAACCGACAGGTCAAATTCTCCGCCAATCATGAGCAGGGCCACGGGCACTGCCAGGATGGCCAGTTCAGCCGAGACGCTCAGATAGCTCGATGCGCCTCTCGAGCTAGTAAAACCACTGCTCCCCGCGATGATGGCGAAGAAAATC
>JBGQJX010000016.1:0-22492 GCA_041499255.1 Ktedonobacteraceae bacterium
AGGAAGCAACGGTAAGTGGACCTCTCTGGGTGTCGTAGGGGTGCCTGATTGCGCTAATCGGCAGGACCGGGCGAAAATCGGTTTTCTGTGTCAAAGGACTATCTCAGTGCCGGCGGAGCTGGTGGCCCGTCCAAGGCGTGGGTACCCATGAGAGGGAAACAGGCGGAGTTAGTATAGTATGTCCTCACAATCGCTCTACCGAAAATGGCGTTCGCAGACTTTCAGCGATCTCGTTGGTCAAGAACCCGTTATTCGCACTCTCAAAAACGCACTCAGTGGCGGGAAGCTTGCCCACGCATATCTCTTTACGGGACCCAGGGGGACAGGCAAGACCACTACGGCGCGTCTCCTGGCGAAGACGATCAACTGTGCCAATCCTGTTAATGGCGAACCGTGCAACAAGTGCCAGCAGTGCCTTGAGATTACGGCGGGCAACTCTTTTAACGTTATCGAGATCGACGCTGCCTCCAACCGTGGTATCGATAGCATTCGTGATCTGCGCGAGAAGGTGATGATGCCGCCTTCTACAGGGAAGTACAAGGTCTATGTGTTGGACGAAGCGCATATGCTGACCACAGAGGCATTTAACGCCCTGCTCAAGACACTGGAAGAGCCTCCGCCCTATGTTGTTTTTGTGCTGGCGACAACAGATGTACATAAAATGCTGCCCACTGTGCTTTCTCGTTGCCAGCGTTTCGATTTCAAGCGTTTTACTACGCGACAGATTGTAGAGCACCTGGAATATGTGGCCGGGCAAGAACGGGTAAAAATAGAACGCTCTGCCACGGAACTTATTGCCAGGGCTGCCGCGGGTGGCATGCGCGACGCGCTCAGCCTGTTAGACCAGGCTATCGCCTACGCGGGAGATGAGATCTCGCTGGCGCAGGTACAGGCTATGCTGGGAGTGGCTGATCCGCGCGCTGTCCAGAAACTCATCATCGCTGTTGCCGAACTCGACAGCGCCGCTGTTTTGCATTTTATTCACGAACTCTCAGAGGCCGGGGCTGACTTGCGCCAGCTCAATATGCAGGTTGGAGAATACTGGCGTGCGCTGATGCTGACGAAAGCAGGGGCAGACATTGCCACCATTCTTGATCGTACCGAGGACGAGGTGCGTGAGATCAGGCGAGCGGCACAATTCTTTGACCTGGAGGAGTTGACTGAGACTGCTCGCATCTTTGCACAGAACGAGCTGATGCAAAAGGGTCAGGGGACACCGCAGCTTGGCCTGGAACTGGCCTTTTTACAGAGCATTGAACTCCATCGCCGCTCCCGTCAAAGTCAATTTACCGTCCCGATGACTGCTGATGCCGCGCTGCATGCTCGCTCCGCTTCCGCACAAGCAAGATCCACTGCATCTCAGTCAGTAGCAGCAGCACCTGTCGCGCCGGAAAACGTTTTGCCCACGTCTGCCGGGCGAGATGAAGGCGGGGCTACAGGTAGTACAGAGAGCAAGCCTTCATTAACGCTGGAGCAGGTGAGGGATGCGTGGGACAATGTAAAGAAGCGCGTGCGGCCAAAGAATCCCAAGACGGCGGCTATGCTCAATAGCTTCGCGGTCATTGGGGTCGAAGGGACAGCGGACGAGATCGTTGTCGTCATCCAGGCGGCTTACGAATTACATCATAAATATGTGCAAGAGGGTGAACGCGCGAAGGATGTAGATTGGGCTTTGTCCACGGAGTTTAAACAGAAATGCCGGGTGCGCCTGGTTGCTCCTGGAGCGCCAGGGCAGTCTTCTCCGGTATTTGAGTCCGGCGGTTTCTCGTCAAATGCCGCGGTGAATGAGACTCCACCAATGATGGCGCGCCGCGAACGGCCTGCCGCGAACTCAAGGCCAAGATTTGCAGAGCCGGAAGCCGGTGTTGAGTTTCCACAGGACCGGCAAGAGCGGGCTGCTGCTATTGCGCCAGGTGATACGCCTCCCTGGGAGCAGTCCTCACCAGTTGTCAAAAAGAACTTTGTGAGAGAAAATACTACTACAGAGTCAATACAGTCATCCCAGTCATCCCTATCGTCACTGGACATTGCGAAGCAGAAGGCGAGCGGCGATCCAGTGGTAAAGGAAGTCATCAAAACATTTCAAGCGAAAATTGTCGATATTCGCTTGAAATAAGTTACGAAACGAAGTAAGGAGCCATTTTAGCCATGAGTATGCGCGATATCCAGAAGATGCAGCAGCGAATTTTGAAGATGCAGGAAGAGCTGGAAGCCAGCCAGTTTGTTGGCACCGCGGGCGGCGGGGCAGTGAAGATCACTGTGAGCGGCAAGTTTGAAGTCACTGCTGTTGAAATTGACCCGGAGGCCTTTAACGCAGAAGATATTGGCGAGCTGGAGGTTATGGTGCTGGCCGCGGCGAAGGATGCCTTTAACAAGGCGACGGAAGCGCAGCAGCGCATGATGAGCAGCGCGACAGGCGGTTTAAAGATACCAGGATTGTTCTAAAGATGAGTGATATTGCGCCGCCAGTGGCAGCACTGATCGAGGAATTTTCGAAATTGCCTGGCGTCGGCGTGAAAACCGCGCAGCGCCTGACATTTTTTGTCCTGCGCAGCCCTACCGACCAGGCACGCCGCCTGGCGGAAGCGATCATGCGTGTCAAAGAAAGCATCGTCTATTGTACGCGATGTTTCAACATTACCGAGCAGGATCCATGCCCAATTTGTAGTAATCCCAATCGCGATCAAGAGTCGATCTGTGTCGTAGAGGAGCCTCTTGACCTGATAGCATTAGAGAAGACGGGGGTCTACAAGGGACTGTATCATGTACTGCACGGGGCAATTTCTCCCGTAGAGGGTATCGGGCCTAAGGATCTGCGTATCGACGAGCTTATACAGCGGGTGCGCGCCGGCACTATCCGGGAAGTAATTCTCGCTACGAATCCAAATTTCGAGGGAGAATATACGGCGAGTTATATTAAAGGCGAGCTGGCTCCCCTGGGTGTGCGTTTGACGGGCCTGGCGCGCGGTCTTCCTATTGGCGGCGACCTGGAGTATGCTGACGAGGGGACGTTGAGTCGCGCTCTGGAGGGGCGGAGGGATATGTGAGTGGTGGGGTTGTTGGGTTCGTGGTGTGGAGGGTGAGGGCCGATAAATCGGCGGTGGGCGCGATAAATCGGCCCCTACGGCCAGTTCATACGGCTGAGGTGGAAGAGGGGGGATTTGGCTTGACATAGTGGTGGATGTATGGTACTCTTGTTCTAGTTTCGGGAGATAGGCATGGAGAGAGGTCTATTTCCGCTTTTTCAACTCTGCAAAAGAATACCCAGGTGTGCCAATCAAGGAACTGAGGAAGTGCAGCAACTTATGCGCTTGTTTGTTATTTCTCGCCATAATAAAGGAGGAATGCAGGGGTGGTGAAGAGCGGGATGGCAATAGCCACGACCCTGTCTATACCCTCTATACCTTACACCCTGTAATTAGGTAACGCTGATGAATAAAAAGGAAAAGACTGTTTCGGAACGCAGCAATTCTACCGGGCCAGCCCCCGCTTCTGAGCGTGAGAGGGCAATTGACCTGGCATTGCAACAGATCGAACGCCGTTTTGGTAAGGGTGCGATTATGAAATTGGGAGAGGCTTCACATATTCATGTTGATGTCATTCCCACGGGGTCCATTGCGCTCGACCTGGCTCTGGGCATAGGGGGAGTACCGCGAGGCCGAGTTACTGAAATTTATGGTCCTGAGTCTTCTGGTAAAACCACTCTGTGCCAGCATATTATCGCCAATGCTCAACGTGCTGGCGGCTATGCTGCTTTCATCGATGCCGAGCACGCACTTGATCGTACGTATGCTGCCCACTGCGGTGTCGACACCGATAACCTGCTGATCTCACAGCCTGATACCGGCGAGCAAGCGCTGGAAATAGTAGACTCGCTAGTGCGCAGTAACGCGCTCGATGTGATTGTGATTGACTCTGTAGCGGCTTTGACGCCACGCGCTGAGATCGAGGGCGAGATGGGCGACTCACATGTTGGCTTGCAGGCGCGCCTGATGAGCCAGGCGCTGCGCAAGCTCACCGGCGGCATCAGTAACTCCAATACTTCTGTCATTTTCACCAATCAATTGCGCGAAAAAATCGGGGTCATGTTCGGCAATCCTGAGACGACCGCGGGTGGTAAAGCACTCAAATTCTACGCATCTGTGCGCCTGGATATTCGTCGTATCGACTCGATCAAGCAGGGGACAGATGTCGTGGGCAGTCGTACGCGCGTCAAGGTGGTCAAGAATAAAGTTGCTCCACCGTTCCGTGTTGCTGAATTCGATATCATGTACAGCGAGGGTATTTCTCGCGAGGGTGGATTAATCGATCTTGGCCTGGAGATGGGTCTCGTTAAGAAGAGCGGCGCGTGGTTCAACGTTGGCGATATTCGTCTTGGCCAGGGCCGTGAGAACGCCAAAGATTTCCTGCGCCAGAACAGCGATGTTGCCAGCGCTATTGAAGAGCAGATCCGGGGCAATATCACATCCTTCAATGTCGGTGAAGTCGAGGGAGCAGAGGAAGAGGATATTCTCGATGAAGAGTTGTAGGAGCTGACGCAACTGGTGCGCTGGTTACTCTTCATCCTCTGGCTGTTGCAGAATCTTTGTTAAATGCTGGTCCAGTTCGGGCGCCGGAAGATGTACAAGGGGCTGCTCTTCTTTAGAGAGGAGCGGCTCCAATTTTTCTCCTTCAATGAGGGGAGGCTCGAGGACTTGCGCGACCGATTCGCGTTCGTGCCACCATGTAGCTAAAGTAGCGGGATCGACCTTGCCTAATTTTTGAGTATCTACCTGCTGTATTGCCCATTCCAGGGCTGCCTCTTCCATGGGAACCTCGTAGCCCGCATCGAGACTGAGCTTCCATCTGTATTCCAAAAGCGAGAAATAGGCCTGCATGGGGTCCTGACCACTAGTGAGATGCTGGCGTAAAAAGAGAATGGTAGGGAGATGATAGCGTGTATACCAGTCTTTAGCCGCTTCCTCAAGGGGTATATTGCGCTTCTCGACCTGGCTTAACTGGTACTGGTGGCTCAGAATGATGTCATAGAAACGACGCGCATACAAACGCGGTACGTGAATGCCCAGGAGTTCGTGAATGCGACGTTGATACCAGCCCGGCAATACGGAGACCATTTGTTGGAAGGCATGTCCTCCCAAGCCAAGAAGTGAAAATCCTAATTTATTGAGGGTTTCAAGTACACGTAGGAACTGGGAGCGGGTCATGAACGCTGAAGATGAGGCCAGTTGCTCGTGCTCTCGATGCAAGGCGCGATAGCGTTGTTCAAGATAGCGAAAATCTTTATCGTCTACTAAATCTTCTTCTTCAGCCAGCCCACGGGCTTGACGGAGGTCTTCGGCCTGCCACAACAGCGACTCACCAAATAAGGCCAGGTCTTGTTCGCGCAAGTTGTCGCTGAGCGCTTCAGGAAAGAATTCCGCGGTCTCTGCATCAGCGAGAATGGCCTGGATGCGCTGTCCCGCGATGCGAATCAGAACGTTGGCCAGAGATGGGTCGCCCCAGTAAACGCCGTGTTCGTGTAGCTCGATGAGGAGCAGCGCTATGGCTGAGAGGATACGCCGTTTGTTTTGCCTGGTAAATGGGATGCGGTAGAGGAGGGCATGGGGTATAACACGCGGGGCAAGCAGGGTCACAGTATAGCCGCGACTCCCATCGATATATTGGGGAACGCCGCCGGGACCGTGCTCTTCTAGCAAGATGCGGGGGGCGGAGACAATGACGCTCCCAACGGGACTGAGAGCGGATATGCCGCGGTGGTCGATTTCGCGCAAGCTGGCGATCTCGCGCTGCGCCATGTGGGGCGTCGTCTCCTTGATGGCGTAACGTATGCCTTCACAATCCACGAAGATGACAGGGTGGCGGGAGTCGCCGCGCCGTATTGAAAGCGGCACGACCCCATGCGCTGGCCATTCTTCCAGGGGAATATGCCAGGGAAGACCTTTCAGGTGGCGCTGGTTGGGCGCGTCCATGTGAAATTGTATGGGAGTTGGTGTTTGGGTTATGGCTGACTCTTCCTCGCGTACTTTGATGTTTGTGACGTTTAACAGATACAATCGGTCACTGGTGGGAGGTTGGTATGTTTGAGGAGGGTAATAAGACGCTCCATTGGTATATACTGTAGTGGCGGAAAATCCAGTGGGGCCGAACATGCAGATTGAAGAATTCAACGGGCCAGCGAGGGCCGATAAATCGGCGGTGGGCGCGATAAATCGGCCCCTACGGTTGGCCTGATGATGTTGTGAAAAGTCATTGTTGCGTTAATTGGTTTTTGAGGAGGCATTTATGGGTACTGTTTCTTTCAATTTCAGCGGTGAGGTCGCTCTCGTTACTGGCGGTTCGCGTGGGTTGGGCTTAGAGATTGCAGAGGCCTTTGGCGCTGCCGGCGCTACTGTGGTTATTACAGCACGTCGAGAACAGTGGCTTAACGAGGCTGAGCAATATTTGAGGGGCCATGGCATAGCTGTTTATGCTTTCACATGTGACGTTGCGAATGCCTCCTCAGTTGAGCAGGTCGTAGAGCAAACGCTTGAAAAGTGTGGCAAGATCGATGTGCTGGTCAATAATGCCGGGTTGACGTGGGGTGCGCCCGCGGAGACAATGCCGTTAGAGCGCTGGCGGCAAGTGATCGATACGAATATCACCGGTACATTTTTGATGTCTCAGGCCGTTGGGAGGCACATGTTAGAGCGCAACAAGGGCGTTATGATTAACGTTGCTTCTATTGCTGGATTAAGCGGCGAACAGTTGAATACGGTTGGCTATAATAGCAGCAAGGCAGCCGTTATTAACCTGACGCGCTCGCTGGCGATAGAATGGGCCGGTCGCGGGGTGCGCGTGAATGCGATCGCGCCTGGCGTGTTCAGGACGCGCATGACTGAGGCCATTCTGGAGCGTGCTGAGGCGGTTGTGGCGGGGACAACGCCGCTGGGGCGGATTGGGCAACCTGGGGAGCTGGCTCCTACGGTGCTGTTTCTGGCTTCGGAGGGGGCGAGTTATATTACGGGACAGGTGGTTGCGATTGATGGGGGGAGGACGGCGCAGTAGATTCCCAATCTACTATTTCGAAACATCAGCACTTTTAGAGTTGTAGTGCAAGGTTCATAGTTTGCCCGGGTGTATGAAATAGTTGTGGGTTTGCGGACGTGAGGAGTAGTGTTGGGCCGATAAATCGGCGGTGGGCGCGATAAATCGGCCCCTACGGCGGGTTGGCTTACAACTATTTCATACACACAGTTTGCCCAGGTATCCACTTACTTTTGCTGTCGAGTCGCATTTGAGGAGGGGTGAAATCCATCCTATATTTTTTCTGGATGCCAACGTCTATAGGTTGAAAGGCAAATCCAGGGCTTATAAATATCTGCATTTGCGAAAAGCGGCAAAAACTTGACAGCGTTATAATTTCATCATAAATTGCAAAATATCGCACAAGCTGTAGTTTCAAGATACCTCTACTAATGGTGGTTAAGAGGTAACACCCAATTCGTACTAAAGTAGATCAGGCTGCGCTTTTGTACGTGGGGACCTATCACAAATAAGGAGTGTACAGCACTATGGTTCTAGCTCCGGCACAAGGCAGCAATAACGCCTCGACTGTTGCAATTACTCCAGAAAAACGCTCCGCAGCATTATTGGATGATCCTGTCTTCGCGGCTATTCACAATGCTTTTTTATTAGGCTCGAGCTTTGTGGAACTTAAAGGTAGAGTACAGATCACAGCATTTAATACATTACTGGATGGTATCACTTTCGATAAGGATGCCTCTACCTTTAGTGCCGGTGATGGCAGTGCGTCAGCATCTGATGGAGACGCAACGCAACAGCAACCCAATGTTATAAATGCTGTGCTCAAAAACATTGTTTTGCGAGAGGTTGCGCAATGGCTTCCGGCCGAACTGCGAGATAATGCCTGGCTTACAAGCGAATTGAAGTCTATCTATACGCAGATTGTCGCCTTGCATATAAAACGTTTTCCTACTGGTACCACCGCTAACACCATCTATGATCTTCCATCTCCTCCAGAGGACGAGCACGGTCTCTCAACTTATCCCTTTCCTCATTTGTATCCACCTGGACAATTCGATTACGCTAATATAGGTATCAATAGCATCCAGGATGCCTACGGCGGGTACGATAGCGCGGTCACCTGCTACGTAACAAATTTTAAGCTATACGATGTCACCCGGCGCGCGCTCAACTGCCTGAACCTTTTATTAGATGAGGCAAAGGAAAGCCTTATACCAGGCGTCACAGATTGTTATCAACGCAGATTGGTGCAAGCTATTCTCGCAAAGCCCCCAATACCTACCGCTGACCCGGATTGTACAAATTTTGCTCAACCATCACCTGACGACATCAAGGCTGCGGTGACGATTCTCGGCAACCAGATTATCCGCTTTCTTGAAGCGTGGGAAAGTTTTATCCGCGAAAATTACTATCTTGGCACGAGCCCACTAAATAATGATTCAAAGGCGTTGGTGATAGACAATGAGATT
Source organism: Ktedonobacteraceae bacterium (assembly GCA_041499255.1). Taxonomy (GTDB): domain Bacteria; phylum Chloroflexota; class Ktedonobacteria; order Ktedonobacterales; family Ktedonobacteraceae; genus UBA11361. Next base: position 8,493 of record JBGQJX010000016.1, read on the forward strand.
GAGCTAGCCGCGTACGAAGCAGGCCGGTCGCTGGCCGCTTTATCATGGAATGTCTCAATAGCCACGGTGCCCCTGGAAACTGCCCTTACGCCTGAGCAGTTGAATGATCCCGATATTAAAAGCGCCCTGGCCAAAAAGGCTCAAACAACCTGGCAGGCAGTTTTTAACGATCGGGATATCAATCACATTCAGTATCAGATTACCGCACTTAGCACGGCCCTGGACCAGGCTTACTACCGGGTCAATTCAGACATCAAAGCGCCCAGCGCGGGTGATCCTCTTACCCCTCTCAATCCCAACCTGCCAAGCCAGGCTATCCTGGCGGTTAAGCATAGCCTTGACTACTGGCAGCGAACCGCAGCGCTGTTGTGCTCGCCTGATGGGAAGATCAAACCGGGATTAAATCCATCTGCTGCCGTTGCTTCGACGCTGAACTCGCCAGCTAGTGGCCTGGCACTGGACTGGAAGATGTCAAAAATGTTGCGCTCGGAGTTGATCCAGCAGGCAAGTATCTGGCAATCGTTGATTTTGTGCCAACAAGGTTTACAGTCTTACACGATTGAAATAGTTACTCAACGCATCTTAAATGATTTCATGCGCGATTTAGAGCAGGTAGTAAGCGACGAAATTGGTAAGAACAGTAGGTTGAGGCGGATATCACTGATTGTTGTAGCTGTGATCTTTGGAATCATAGTGCTGCTTATCATAGCAGGTTTGGCGAGACAAAACTTTTCACTCAGTGGACTCTTGCAAAGCCCACTGGTCATAGTTACTGCTATTGGGGCACTGATTGCCCCCTTTGTGGCTGGTATCGCGAGCTGGTTGAACAAGCTCGGCTCGTTATTTGGTGCGGCTGGCACAGCCACTGAGCAGGCCCTTCAACGTGGCTATGATCGGATGCTGATAGAATTTGATTACCTGAATCACAATGTGTCCATCACCTTCCCGCTGGTCGAGTTCTTCGTTTTGAATGAGAAGATCGAATTTGACGGGAAGCCGATTAAAGATGGCTATGACTGCCTTGTGAAAGTTTTCTGGACCGGCACTGATCGTGAAGAGGAGTTTAAGCGGGTAATGCGAGCGGCATTTGGTCCAATTTCCGCATTTATTGATGCGCAATTAAAGGTAATCAAGCCAGCAACCAAAGGTGGGGGCCGATAAATCGGCGGTGGGCGCGATAAATCGGCCCCTACGGCTGTCCGGATTATTTTGTTCATCTGCATAACCGGCGGTGGGCGTGATAAATCCGTTGGCTCAGGTTGTTATGATGCTAGCGGAAGCCTGATGGTGAAGGTGCTCCCTTTGCCGGGGGTGCTCTCAGCCTCAATTGTGCCCTGGTGTTCCAGTACGATGCTCTGTACAATGGCCAGGCCCAGACCGCTGCCCCCACGGTTGCGGTTGCGGGCGCGGTCGGCGCGATAAAAGCGCTCGAAAATGTGCGGCAAGTCATGGGGGGAGATGCCAATGCCTGTGTCGCTCACTTTGACTATGGCGGAGCGCTCATCCGTTGTGAGCGATAGCGAGATGGAGCCTTCGTAGGGGGTGTACTTGAGCGCGTTATCAAGTAATGCAACCAGGACCTGCTTTAGTTGATCTGCATCCCCATGCACTCTGGCCGGCGTAATATGTTGCAGTAACAATCCTGGCCCCTGCTGCCTTCTATCGATGTTTTCGTTTTCCAGCGCCGGGTGGTACTGGCGAAACACTTCGAGCAAGAGGCTATCCAAGTCGACCAACTGCATCTCCCCGCCATTCTTCTTATAGCCATTAACTATGGTGCTATCCTGAGTTTGTTGTAATTGCAGGGCGGCGTCTGAACGGGCAAGAGTTAAAAGATCACCTACGAGGCGTCCCATGCGATTGGCCTCGGCCTGGGCGTCGGCCAGTGCTGCCCGGGCCTCCTCGGGCGGGAGATCGGGCGCTTTTGCCAGCAGATCGAGGTTACAGCGAATAGAAGTGATGGGCGCGCGTAGTTCATGTGAGGCATCGGCGACAAAGCGCTGCTGCTGCTGGTAGAGTTTTTCCAGGTGAGAGAGCATCTGGTTAAAGGTGGCAGCGAGGGCAGTCAATTCATCGCGACCGAACCAGGATGTCTCCCGTACACGCTGGTGAAGATCGCCTGAGGTACTGATATGCTGGGCAGTCCTGGTCATGCGGCGCACTGCCAGGAGGATACCCCAGGAGATAAACCAGCCTCCCACCATGGCGAGCGCCAGCACCAATGCTCCACCACGTAAGAGCAAGAGACGCAGGTCGGTTAACGATTGCTCGATATCCTGCTCCGAACGCGCTGCCTGGATGACATGACTTTGACCAAGGTCGTTATTCAGCAGGGTATAGACGCGCACGCGCTGGCCCTGGTAGGTAATGGTGCTGTACATGCCACTCTGCGAATCAGATTGTTGTAAAACTGTATGAACTGCTTTTGCGTCCCAGGGGTAGGGGCTGGTATTTGAATCGTCTACGGATGTTTGCGGACCGCTTGTCGAGGAGCCAGAAGTTGTTGCAATGAGATTAAGGTGCTCGTCCAGGATTTCAAGGGAGACTCCTTGCGTTCCAACGCTGTCAACGCTAGATAGGAGTAGAGGCAGTGAAGATGGATTGGCAAGCATAAGATCTTTGCCCAATCTCACACTGGCTGCCCGGCTACTGAGGGTTGCGTCCAGGTCACGGTAGGCGCGTTGTTCTGCCTGGGTATAGACGGTCTGCCCAAAGAACCAGAGCGCCAGGGCCAGTACAAGCGCATAAAAAAGCGTCAAGCGTAGCTGTAGAGGAATGTACATGGTGGGCGTAGTGGGCATAGCTATCACTTTCTAATCAGCGGTTCGGAGTACGTAGCCAGCGCCACGCACTGTTTGGAGCAGCCGTTTTTCACCGTTCTGCTCTAACTTGTTGCGCAGGTGACCAATATAGACTTCGAGGACATTTGGTCCGCCCTCAAAATCCCTGCCCCAGATGCGATCCATGAGTATTGAGCGGGTGAGGACGATACGCGGGTTGCGCAGGAATAAGACCAGCAGTTCATATTCGGTTGTGCTCAATTCAATGGTGCGATCACCGCGTTTTGCCTGTCGGGTGGCGGTATCCAATGCGAGGTTCGCGAAGCACAATACCTCGCGCTGGATATCTGGAGGGTTGCGCCTGCGCAGCAGGGCCTTTATCCGTGCCAAAAGCTCTTCAAGCGCGAATGGCTTGATGAGATAGTCGTCCGCCCCGGTTTCCAACCCAGCCACGCGGTCGGCCACAGCATCGCGCGCGGTAAGCATGAGCACAGCTATATCGTCATCTACTGTGCGCAGTCGCCGGCAGACTTCTAGCCCATCGATGCCGGGCAGCATGAGATCGAGGATTACCAGGTCGGGGGATTTGGCGCGAGCAATTGCCAGCGCACCTTCGCCGTCTAAGGCCGATGAGACCTGGTAGCCCTCGTAAGCAAGCGTGCGACGCAAGGCGCTGGTCACGCGGCTGTCGTCATCAACAATGAGAATATGTGGATTTTTTCCTTGTCCCTGGTTCATGTTATTCAGTTAATGATCCACGCGATTCCCCAGGGGCTACGGGCAGGACCTTGCAGCACTTTTTGTGTTTGTCCGTTTGTGGCGCTCAGCAAGGTAATGCCTTTTGCCGGGTCTACCGCGTAGAGTGTCTGGTTGTCGCTACTGAGGGCAACACCTGTCAAAGCCTGCTGCGCCAGGTAATGGCCCTGTATTCTGAGATCAGCAGTGTTCACTGCCCATAAGCCCTGGATGCCCGCGAAGTACAGCGTCTTCTGATCTGATGAGAGCGCTGCTCCGTTATAGAGCATTCTTCCACTCTCACTGTTGCTTAGACTCGAATTGCCAGGATTAAAGTGGGTGGTGTTCTGAACTTTATCATTGAAAATGACCGTTGGATCAGCATTTGAGACATTGATGCTGCTGACCACACCAAGCGCGCCGTTTGCCGCGTAGAGCGTCCCGCCATCGGCGGAGAGGGCCAGGGTGTAGTAGTGCAGTAGAGCGGCGGACTTGCCAACGGGCAGGTCAATGCAGTGCGCAATTGGCGGGTAGACCTGGTCATTGAGCGGCAACTCGTGAACAAAAGCATAGTTGCGCCGGATGTCAATGTAGAGCGTATAGGCGAATGTTCCGCCGTTTGACACTTGCCGTGTCAATGCTACGCCGGTCATATTGGGATCGCCGGAGGGATTGAACGATGTTTTGTCGACGATGGGGGTACCCTCAAGGTCTTGCTGGTCGACATTGTAGACACGGACGTAGTAGTGTCCAGGTGTGTCGTTGAGCTTCTGAAGGAGGTAGAGGGCTTTGCCGGCGGGTGAGATGGCATCGAGAGTGAAGTCACCATCCAGGTGAATTGTCTGCGTCACCTTCCCTGACTGTGTGTCGATAAGCGCGATCGTCGTTGCATTTGCACTCTGTCCCAGCTCACGCAGGGCCATCCATTGTCCGTTGGCCGAGAGAACGGCGCTGTCATAACTTGCGGAAGCGGTGGAATACGTGCCAGGAATGGTAAAGGTATGCGTCTTTGTACCGCTTTGTGTATTGATGACTGAGATGGTTGTCTGACCGTTTGCCGGCGTTGCCGTGTAGAGTTTTTGATGGTCCTGCGAACTCAGACCTGCTGGCAAGGAGAGGAGACTGCTGGGATTGGCGCTCGCAGGGTTCACTGCCATGATTTGCTGGGCGTAGGATGCGCCGCCCAGGGGAGTATATCCGTCAAGAATGTAGAGGTTTTCCCCTGGCGGGATGGTCGGGGCCACGGTAGTCGTTGTGCTATTTGTTGTCGTGTTAGTGCCACAGGCAGCCAGGAGTGAAAGTAACGTACTCAGTGTTACGATGAGCCATAGGGCTGATTTTTTCTGCATGGCGAAGCGCCTCCTTCGATCCGAGCACGTATATATAATATCCTTGCACGCGCTCATCATATCATATTTGCTCTCTGAGATAATAATAAGATGGATAGCTGAAATGGGGCTGAATCGTTGGGAGGATGAGCGCGAGAGATCGAAGGGCGAAGTCCGGAGGGCGAGCACAAAGGGTCGGAGGGCGAGCACAAGGCATCGCCCCTACTATGGACGGTGGGCGACCGCAAGGAGGCGCGTGCATGGTAGCAAAGGAGCGTTTGATGCAGAGGAAGAAGTAGAACAGGGCTACTCGTTCTCGTATGGAGCTTTTTTCCGTAAAGGGGAACGAACGGGAGGTGTTCTCCATCCTCTGATCAGGTGTGGTCTTGCTAATGTGATTACGGCAATGACAAAGATGGCGACGAACACGAGCATAACTATAATGGAGCTTACCAGTCCGATTACGCCTCCTGCCAGTACCGCTGCCAGCCCTTTCGCGTATTCCAACACGAGCGCCGAACCTACGATACCTGCAACGGCGGGAAAAAAGCCGATCGCAGAAAGGATAATGGCGAGAATCCCAAGGGTTCTACCCTGCATAATTCGCTCGTCTTGCGGGTAAATCTTCTCCGACTCATTTTCCCCAGCATAGCCAGTCCGATACTCGCTGTACTCCTGACCTCCCTGGTTTCCCTGGCCTTCCTGCCATTCTTGCCCGGATTGCTGCCACTGCTCTGGCTCCTGCATGCGCATAGCGTTTCTCCTTCTGCTGGCGCTCCTCAGAGTTTTTTTACAGTGTTTCTTCTTTTATTATATACGTTCTTGAAATACACTCCTGTGTCCTCGCTTGTTCTGCCTTGCTCGGGGTTTAACGGGGATCGCATGTGTTATACTTTCTGATGAGGAGTGTGGTATGCAAGCAGAGGAAATTGAGAAGTATCTTGCTCAGCTTGGCCATGAGTTGGCGGACCAGGGGGTCCAGAAACCGATTCGGGTGCTCATGATAGGTGGCGCATATATGCTCTTGCTTGCCAATGTGCAGCGCAGCACCGATGATGTCGATATTTTCTGGCTCGAGGAGGAAGATGCGCTTCAACGAGCCATTTACGCGCTTCGAGAAGGAGTGCGAGCTGTTGCTGAAAAGCAGAAACTGGAACCTGATTGGTTCAACTACATGACGCACCTGCTCATGTATGATATGGTTACTATCCCGAAAGGGAGGTTATGGAAGCGGCTTGGACCGCTTCACATCTACGTCCCACCAAAAGAGTATATTCTTGCACTCAAGATCTTGGCAGGGAGAAAAAAAGACATTGAAGACAGTAAAGTGTTGCTTCAACACATGAAGGTCAAAACGCGGCAACAAGCCGGACAATTTCTGGATCGCTACGTTTCACCCGCTGCACAAGCTAACAATGCTGAAGAGATTGAGAATGCTCTTGATGAGCTTTTTCCAGGGTAACATCCCTAGAGAAAAGTGAAAGGTATTCGCGATGCCAACCACTTTTGGGTCTATTCAGACAATGAGACGGGCCTACCAGCAGATCTGTGCTGGGGAAGAGCCCTGGATCGCACTGGGAAACTTTCGGAATGCCTGGTATGGCTATGCAAAAGACGTGCGGGCTGCATTAGTAAGTGAACCTCTGACAAAACCAGAGCAGGATACGGACCATACCCGCCAGTGGAGCGCTTTTTGTGCAGCCTCCGTTGAGTTTCTGTGTGATCGCTATGGAGTACGCTGTCCAGAGTGGGTTCACGATCCATGCTACAGGTTGGAAACCCCGTGGTGGTATACCGAACGAGCGCATGATCTACGTGTCAAAGAGCGGCTCAGGCTGACTACACCAGCCCCTTTCGCCCGGCGTAATATCTTTTGCGGTAACCGGCTCTACCAGAACAAGTATGAAATGAGCGCCTGGGTTCAGGAAGCACAAGCCAAGGGAATCACCGACCCAGGCGACGCCTGGCGCTATGCACGTCAGAAAGAAATCAGCATCCATGGAGGGTAAAAGATGTGAGAGCGAAGCCGATAATCAGAGATATGCGACTAGCACGGCCTCGCTCGTCGCTCCTATTCACGTAATCGCAATCACTCTCAAGGGGCTGCCAGAGCCGTTGACTATTTTGAGAGGCGCGGCAATTACGATTGCACCAGTGGGTGGTAACTGATCGAGGTTGATCAGGCTGGTAATACCGAATTTGCCCGCGCCGTGCATGTAGGAGTGGCTGGGGAAGGGTGGATCGAAGCCACCAGCCTGACCGGCGTCCGTGCCGACGGTCTCGACGCCGACTCCCAGGATGTCCCGTTCCCTGGCCAGGAAGGCTGAGCAGGTTGGGTGAAAACCGGGGGAGTGCGCGCCGTCCTCTTTGGCATTGAGAAATGCTTCGCGACCCTTGCGCTGGCTCCAGCCCGTGTGTATGAGCACCCACGCTCCCTTTGGTATGCGGCCATGCGTTGCTTCCCACTGTTCAACGCGTTCAATGGTCAGCAAGAAATCCTGGTTTTTTTGCACGTTGGCAGTGACATCGATGACACAAGCTGGTCCAACAAACTTGCCTGGCTGGATGGTATCGGTGGCGTTGTTAGGCAGGTCTTTGCCGGTGACCCAATGGATGGGGGCGTCAAAGTGGGTGCCAGTGTGCTCGCCCAGATTTAAAATATTCCAGTACCAGGCGGGACCGCGACTATCGTAGCGGGAGACTTCTGTCAGTGTCAGCCCGGGCGAGGGGGCGAACATGGGAGGCAGGTCGATCACTGGCGTTTCCGGGTCCAACGGAGAGGTCAGGTCGATGACTTTGAGGCGGCCAGTGGCAAGCTCTACGAGCAGTTGTGCTAGTACATCCATTCTTGGCTCCTTTTATTGTTTTTGCAGTGCTTCCAGGCAGCGTTTGAACTGGAAACGGTTTTCTAATAAGGGTAAATCCATGTGAAATGATTTTGGGCCGATGGCCTCTACTTTCGAGACGATTGTTGTCAAGGTATTACTGGCCAGCGCGTCTTTGACGCCGGTGGTGAGGCTTTCGATGGTGTCCGCCTCTATTACACTGGGAATGCCAGAGGACCTGGCGATGCCAGCGAGGTCTGTGCTGGCGCTGGTGGCGGTTGGAAAGCCTCCGACTGAGAGCAGGCTTTCGTTGTCGAAGACGATGTGCAGCAGGTTCCCCGGTTTGTAGCGGGCCATTGTGCTCAGCGTGCCGAGATTCATCAATAGCGAGCCGTCGCCGTCGATGACAATTACTTTGTGCGCGGGCATCGCCAGGGCGATGCCAAGGCCCATCGAGGACGCGAGGCCCATGGCGTGTTCCAGGTAAAAGAAGTTGTGGCGATGCCCGATGGTGTAGAGTTCAACGGCAACGGCGCCCATGATGGTGACCACGATGCACGGCTCTACGTCAGGATAAATCGCCTGTAAAGCGTCTACACGTAACATTGGCGTCAGTCCTCCCACATGATTTCGCGTGTCAGCAGCACGGCAACCGGGTGCAGCGATGCATTGGCCAGCGTCTGCGCATCCTTTATACGGTGGTAGATATCTGTTTTGCCGGTCAATAGCCAGGTGGGGATGTTGAGAGCGCGCAGAATCGGCTCGGTAGCAAGGCCGCCCTGTGTCTGCCAGGGGTCTTTTTCGCCGAAGTGGCCGCGATACGAGATCAGCATTAACAAGGGAATCTTGTAGAGCAGCGCAAGGGAAACAATGGGGTTAATGGCCGCCAGGAAGCCGTGGTTTTGCATCAACAGCGCGGAGTTGACGCCCGCCAGGTGCGCGCCCGCTGAAATGCCGACGGCTTCTTCCTCTTTGGCGATGCGTATAAGCGTTGTGTCCGGGTCTTCGTCCGCCATGCGGATGAGATGGACAAGCCATGTTTCGGGCAGGGCCGACATGATTTTTACGTCGCACGCCTTGAGGGCATCATAGATCAATTTGGAGTTTGTGACAGAGACAGGCATAATTTCCATCCTCCAGGGAGAGCTGGTTGGTTGTCCAGGGTACCTCTGAGATTATCTCACATTGGCTACGATGCAAAAACGCTCAGCGGCAGAAATGCGCTGACTACCCAGTTGGGCGCATCCACCACCTCGCAGAGCTTCAGATCGACAATTACACTACAGAGCATATAGGCATCTGGACGTGATAGGCCGTAGGATCGCTGCAGGTAGTCAATCATGTGGCGCACGGCGTTACGCGCGGCCTCCATCAGGTCAGGCCCGATGCCGTCAGTAGCGTAGTAGGATGCAGTGTTGGTGCGCTGGGCCAGCGGGCCGCTCGTGAGGAACTGCGGTTCTGGTACGTGTACATCTTTGCGCACCGTGAGACGAACTGTGGCGCGCATGGGCGTTTCAATGGCTGTGCCGCAGACTTCGCCATCTCCCTGCGCCGCGTGCCCATCACCCATCGAGTAAAGAGCGCCTGGAACTTCTACCGGCAGGAAGAGGTGCGCGCCCTTTGTCAGGTGCTTTGTATCCATATTGCCGCCATGCCGGTAGGGGGGAATAGTCGAAAGCGCGCCTGAGAGACCAGGCGCAAGGCCGATCTCGCCGCAAAATGGGGCGAGGGGAACACGAATGCCAGGCGCAAATTCAGCCCAGCCATCTGCATCACCTTCGAGATGCCATATTTTGATAGCCGGTTCTGGGAAATCGTCGGCCAGCAGGCCAAAGCCTGGTATAATGGCCGTCCAGCCCCAATCGGCAGGCTGTAAATCGAGAAACTCCACCTCCAGAGTATCCCCTGGAGCGGCGCCTTCAACATAAATGGGGCCATTTACCTGGTCGACGCGCGAGAAGTCAAGTGTGCGAATAGTCTCGACTGTACTGTCCTGAACAATCTGGCCACACGAGGCATCGAGCAGGTCAAAGCTCACGGTTTCGCCAGATTCGATTGTGGCAATAGGCGGAATGCTGTGGTCCCATGCCAGGTGCCACTGATGGCGATGAATATGGATAGTATGTCCAGTAGCTGGTGTGTTCGTCATTGTGTATACTTTGCTCCTCTCACTGCAGTTCTCACTGGTATTGCACTTAAAGGAAAGTTCGCTTCGTCGCGAACTTTTTTGCTTTTGCATATGCTACCACATCTGGTAGTTTGTTGTCAGGGAGCATGAAGGTTGGTATACTTGCGTTATCAGACAAGGGTGAGGGTATTTTTGGCGAGAGGCAACAAGGAGTTTTACCAGTGAGAGTGTTAGTAACGGGGGCTGCTGGGTTTCTGGGCGGGCATCTTGTAGATATGTTGTTGGAGCGCGGGGATGAAGTACGGGCTATGGTGCGTCCGGTGGAAGATGCAAGCCGGTTGCGTGCTCTCGCGGGGGTTGAGATTGTTGAGGGTGATTTGACTGATGCTGTCTCGCTGAAACGAGCTGTGCAGGGAGTGGAACGAGTCTATAACGCGGCGGCCAAAACGGGGCCATGGGGATTGGAAGATGTTTATCGCGCTGTCAACGTGCAGGGGTTGGCCGACCTGGTTCACGCGGCGATGGGAGCCGGCGTACGGCGTATTGTCCACACGAGTTCTATTACCGTGTATGGTCATCGCTTGCGCGGTGTAGTGACCGATGATGCTTCCTTCCAAGCCGAAGATAACCCATATAGTCGCACCAAGATCGCGGGTGAGCAATTGCTGGCAAACCTGGTCAAGGATAGCAGGGCGCCGGTTGCCATTGTGCGCCCTGGCTGGATTTATGGGCCGCGCGATGGGGCCAGCTTTGGGCGTTTTGTCTCCCTGGTCGAGTCTGGTAGGGCTTTCCTGGTTGGCTCTGGTAAGAATATCGTCCCGGTGGTGTATGTGCGCGACGTGGCACAGGGGCTGATCAAAGCGGGCGACGCGGGCGATGTGGTGATAGGGCGCGTCTATACCATTGCCGATGACCGGCGGGTGACGCAGGCGCAGTATTTGAATGCTATCGCGGACTGCTTGCATGTTCCACATATCTCGCGTCGTGTACCCTATGGGCCTTTGTATATGGTCGCGCGTGCCGCGGAGCTGGCGTGGCAGGCGGCAGGACGGCGCGGTGCTGCGCCCCCGCCAGTAACGACCTACGGCGTCACCCTGCTGGGTGGAGAACAACAGTTTTCCATTGATCGAGCAAAGGAGGAATTGGGGTACCAGGCGGAGTATGATATAGCTCGTGGTGTAGCTGAAGGGGTGAAGTGGTATCTGCAGGAGAAGAGAGGTTTCAATGCAATGCAGGATTGCCGTAGTGCAGTTTGAGATTCACCAGTTTGAGCCTGAAAAGAATCTTAGAAAGGTCGAGCAGTTTATCCAAATTGCTGTATCAGAGCAGGCTCAGATAGTTGTGTTTCCCGAAGATTTTATTACAGGTCCCCTGTCGGGCAATAAAGCCTATGCTGACAGCGAGCGGCGCTATGCCAGGCATTTCCAGGACCTGGCCAGGAAGTATTCCATTGATATTGTGCCCGGTTCCATTATCGAGGAGGATGCTGGCCGGCTGTTTAACACAACATACTATATCGATAAGGCTGGTGAGATCAGGGGGCGATACCGCAAGATGAATCTCTGGCTGCCGGAGAGAGGCTATGTCACAGCAGGAAACGAGATAGCTGTATTTTCAACGAGTTTTGGCAAAGTCGGCCTGATCATCTGCTGGGATTTGATGTTTCCAGAGATGTTTCGTGCCATGGTGCAGCAAGATGTGGAGCTGGTCATCTGCCCGAGTTACTGGTGTTATGAGGACGCGGGCGGGGGTATAAAGCACGATGGCGATGCCGAGGTCAAACTGGTGAATGCATTGTGCGTGACGCGTGCCTTTGAAAATGAACTGATCCTGGTGTATGCCAACGCAGCGGGCAGCCAGAGTGTTGAGGGAATGGAAGAAAAGCTGATCGGTCGCTCGCAAATTACGGTGCCTTTTAAGGGCGCCCTGGCGCGTTTGGAGCATAATCAAGAGACCCTATTCGTTCAGGAAGTGGATACAGGCATCCTGCAAGACGCGGAGAAGTCGTACGAAATTAGAAGCGATTTACGAAAGAAGCGCGGCTAGCTTTCAAGCAGAGGCCTGGTCTCTTTTCCTGGACGTCCTTCCGGGAGTGGTTTGCGCTTGCGTATTTTGAACCAGTTGAAGAGGTAGGCAAGGGTGACTAAAACGAAGAGCACGTCGCGCACTGCGACACTCTGAATAAATCCCGGGACGTACTGTACCAGGAGCACATTGGTTGTGCGCGTGTAGAGATACGGGTAAATGATCGTGGTCAGCAATGAAATACTGCCCCAGAAGAGCAGCCAGTAGCCATCGAGGGCGCAACTATAGGCCAGTAATGGCATTACCCAGATAAGATACTGCGGGCTGAACACTTTGCCTGTGGCGATGAACACCAGTAGCAGCGCGATGAAGGATTGTACGATATCGAGCTTGCCGCGCCATTGTTGCAAAATGGCAAAGAGGTACCCCAGCACAAAGACCAGCAGAAAGAACACGGAGACAATATTGCCGAGCGCGCTGACGATATTTAACGAGCCAAAGGAAAACTCGACGTGCGCGGGATAGCCAAATTGTGTGGCGATCCATAGGATCGTGCTGCCGATTGATTCAATTTGCACCGGGCGGTGGGCAAAGTAGCTGAGCTGGCTGACAACCGCTCCCTGGAAGTCTAGCAGGGCAAAAAAAGCGGTTACTCCCAAGAGAATGCCGAAGAAGACCAGACTGTTCTTCCAGCGCCAGTTGCCTATGCCACGCAATGTGCGCCAGAGCTCCACGGGTGCTGACGAGAGTGTCATTGACTCTGCCGGTCTGTGAAATCGTTGTGCCGCGTGTTGCTCTGCTATGAACAATGCTGGCAGAAGCAGGAGCGGATAGATTTTGAGCAGCGTGCCGAAAGCCAGCGCAATATAGGCGGCAGTCCAGTTTTTGCGTTCAGCCGCCAGCACACAGAGAAGTGTGAGAGCCGCGGGAACCAGGTCAAAGCGTCCTTCTGCCGTGGCCCACGCGCCGACCAGGGCGTACAGCGCGAACGTCAAGGCCGCTCCGCGCGGGCCGTAGCGGAGTAATAGCCAGTAGATCAACACGGAGGCGAGCGCCATCCATAGCGCGAACACTAATTGATAGTAGGGAATAGGCGCCAGTAATGACAGGGAAAACAGCAGCAGTGTCAGCGGAGGATATTCTAGTGGGAGTGCATGAAATGGGAGGTAGACTGTAGTGGAGGCATGCAGAAACGCACATTGCGAGGCTGGTAACATCTGTGTAGCGTCACCCCCCAGCCAGAAAACGAGCGCATAACACTGGTAACGGGCGGCGTCTGTCGTGGGCCAGAAAATTTGCCAGGAAGCTCCACAGAACATGAGAATGGCCACGACTATGATCGGCATATAGGAGACTATGCCGCTTCTCGCAAGTAATGCGTCCCAGGCAGCGATCAGACGTTTTTTCATGATGGCCGTATTATTATGTGATGCCTGTTCTTGTAACAAATCTTGCTCCCAGACCAAACGCGGTATTCACCATATCTGCCAGGGTCACCGCAAGGGTGACCCCTACTATGGGTGTATGAATTGGTTGTAGGCAATCAAGCGACATATTCCTCTTCCCAGAACGAATCATAGGTCCCATTGAGAACAGCCGTGCGCAAAGGTAAGAGCGCATCGAGGCCGTCAGGAGTCCAGCGCATGCCGCACCGTTTGGCGCGTGTGCTGACGATGGTTTTGCAGGCGGCCTCAGCGATGCCACTGCCGATGTGCATGCCTTGGGCGCGGAAGACGGGATAGCGCATGCGCTGGGCGTTGGTGGTAAAGTAGTCCACGGCCCGCTCTGGGATACTGCGCGCTTGCCCTGGCTCCGGTGCAATGGGCGGCAACGCCTGGATCGCGGAGACGAGCGCTGCACTCTGCCCCTGTTCAAGGAGCGAGCAGGCGTGCGTGGCCCAGGCCGTTCCCCCTGCTGTGCCCCGTCCAAAGACGGCGTGAGCCACGTCCCACACGTGTTCTTTGGCATGATAGAGATCCACGATCTGCACGGCCTCTGGAAAGTGTTCGGCGACCAGATTCCAAATCCAGGGTGCACCGTCACCCAGGACCACCACCTGCTGGGCTTGCTCCAGTCCACATTGCATGGCCAGATGGTAGAGCAACCAAGCAAAGCCGCCCTTGGCGGTGCGGCGCGCCACATAGCGCACACTGTCTGGCGCTGGCGTATCCACATACAC